>JBGSYU010000120.1:0-20094 GCA_041750715.1 Lacipirellula sp. | reverse complement strand
AACTCGGCGGCACGGGGCCTCCGCCCCTGGCCGTGCCTGGGGCGACCGCTCCGGCGGCCCAGGGCGCCACCGGCGCGACGACGCCGACCGCCGGCCAGACCACGGGACCCTAGCGACGCGGGGGGCTTTCATTTCGACTTGCAGCGCGCATAAAAAGGTCGCGGCAAGTCGATCCGTCGTCTTGCCGCGACCTTTATCCTGAAGCAAAACACAACTAGTGTTTCGCCCTCCCGTCGTTTGATAGGAGAAGTATCGACGGGCAGCGGGGGCAGGCTTGAGGGGAATTTGTGGAGAAACTCCCCGCGCTTACGCTTGGGGCTTGCCGGACCGGTTGTCATCCTGAGCGGAGTGAAGGATCGAGATTCTTCGCTTCGCTCAGAATGACGCCTGTCGGCCTGCATTCGACCAAAAAAACAAAGGCGGGCGAGATCGTTGCCGAGTCCCGCCCGCCCCTACGTTGGCTTCGACCGCAACGAACCGCCTCACTCCCCAGTTGGCGTCGCCGCGATAGAAGCCGTCAGATGGTTGATCGTTGTCGGCGATCGGCTTGGAACCATCGGCCAGTTGAGCCTAATAGTCGAATGGGGCGGGCAAGCCGCCGCTGGTTGCGTTCGAGGTTGGCGTCAGGTTGAGCTTTGGCGTCGGCGCCCCAGCGGAACCCAGTGGAATCGCGACGGCTACCGGTCCGCCGCCGCTGGCGCCACCGGGCAGTGCGGGGACTGAACCCAGCGTTTCGCCCCCGAAGGGCTCGACGTTCTGGAGGGCCATGGCGTAACGGTGATGTTCGTGGAGACCTTCGATCGCAAACGTATGGTCGGCGGGGCTGGCCGCTAAGCCGCAAGCGGGAGGGCGCGCCGTGTCGGCGTGGCGGCACACCAAGGCGTGCTTGCGGCACTTGTCGAGACGCCACGATCCGTGCTGCTTGTGGAGCGGCATGCAGCCGCAGTGAACTTTGTAGACGTGATCGCGCCATTTGTAGCGGCATGAGCTATACGGCGTGCAATAGCCGCCGTACACCGGGTGAAGATTGCTGCAGGCCGCGGAACGGGAATGGTCGGTCTTGCAGGCGCCGAACAGACCGTACTGGCACGAATCGCAGTGCCGGGGGACGAAATAGTCTTGGTTGATATTCCAGGCGCAACCTGGTCCGCAACCGCCGTCTGCGGCCACGGTGGCGCCGTACGTCTGCCAAAACAACCGGGCGTCGGCCCTGGCGGGTGCGATCAGCGTGGCGAGGACGGCGAGCAGGGCGAAGCTTCGCATGGGGGGAGGTTCCTACGGCGGGGCCCAGACCGGTTGACGTTGCGGTCGGGCAGCAATGTGTCGCTGCAGAAACATGCGTTACGGGCGAGCGTTGTGCAAACGCAACGCGCAAGGTTTGCGAAGGCTTTTACTCTTGCTTCGTCGCTACAATCGGCAACGCTTTGTCGTTGAGCCGTCCGGCGCGGCGGCTAAAATGCGGAGGATGGGCATTCAAGGATTGACGATTGTTGCGGATGGGAGGGCGTGCAGCGGATCGTGGATCGCCGTTGGTCTGGCGGCGGCGCTCGCCGCGACGGCTTTTGCGGCACATTCTTGGCTGCGAGGAACGACACTGGCAGCGCCCGCCGCATGGGGATTTTGGACGGGGGTGACGATCTTTGGCGTTGAGGGATCGCTGGCGATGGGGTTCGTCGGCCCGCTGTGGGACTCGCTTTGGCGTTATGCGGCGGCCGCGGGGACATTTTGCCCCTTGATGGGCGTGCTGGGCGCCAAGCGACCGCAGGACCGCGGTTGGCACTGGGTCGTGCTGTCGCTATGGGTGATCCTGCTCGTTCCCGCGATGCAGGCCGTCGCGGCTCGCGCGGGACAACCGCTGGAGCTAGCCGGCGCCTGGCGATTGTTGCTGGCGTCGCTGATCGCGATGGGGGTTCTGAATTACTTACCGACTCGATACGCGGTTGCGGCGGTGTTGTTCGCGATTGGTCAAATGCTGCTGCTCTGGCCGTACATGCTCGCCGAACATGCGAATGCGGACGGCAGAGGACGGGTCGCCGGCCTGGCGGTCCTCCTGGCGGCTGCGGTGACAGCCTTCGTCGTTGCATCGCGACGAGCCATCGCCGGGTCTGGCGCCGAATCATTAGCCGCGGCGTCCTTAGACGAGCGCTGGTTCGCATTTCGCGATGGCTGGGGCGCGTTTTGGGGTTTAAGAGGAATGCAGCGCGTGAACCAGACGGCGGAGCTGAGCGGCTGGCCGGTGCGGCTGGAGTGGTGGAATGGGTTTACGCCGATCGCGGACGGCGCGACTGCCGGGGCGAAGGGCGCGGCTCTGGACCCTCAGACTCTGGCGCACATTCAGCAGACGCTGGATTCGCTGCTGCGGCGTTTCGAACGACTCGACGCGGCAGAGTCGCAACCGAAGGAGAACGCCCACTAGCCCCCGACCAAGCTTGGTCGGGGCTGCTTCGGATCTCGCTACGAGAGTTTAGGCTGCCGCTGAGTCTGCTTCGGGGAAGCGCAGGTCGAATAGGCCAAAGATTTGATCGCGAGATAGTCCCATGCGAGTAGGCGCCGTTGCGTCGTCGAACACGGCGTTGAACAGCTCGCGTTTCTCGGCGAGCACGCGGTCGATGCGTTCCTCAATGGTGCCGAGCGTGAGGAATCGGGTGACGGTCACCGGCCCGGCGGCGCCAATGCGGTGGGCGCGGTTGATCGCCTGGTCTTCGACCGCGGGGTTCCACCAGCGGTCGAACAGAAAGACGTAATTTGCGAACTGCAAATTCAAGCCCACGCTGCCGGCGCCGTAGCTCATGAGCAGCACGCTCGAACGGGGGTCGGCGCGGAACTGCTCGATGACGCCGTCGCGTCGCTTGGAGGGGATGCGGCCGTGGTATTCCAGCGGGCTGAAACGGCTAAGCCGCAAGCGGAGACGGTCGAGCGTGTCGACCCACTGGCTGAAGACGATCGCCTTGCGACCGCTGGCCGCGCATTCCTCGAGATCGGCTTCAAGGCGATCAAATTTCGCGCTGGCGCCGGTCACGGGGTCGAAGTTGCAGATCTGCTTGAGCCGCAGCACCAGTTCGAAGACGTGCTGAATAGTTAGCTCGTCGCCCATCGCGCTCAACCGAACGACGCCGTCTTCTTCTGCGCGGTGGTAGGCTTCCCACTGTTCGGGCGTAAAGGGCAGTTCGGCGTCGCGGTACATTTTGGGGGGGAGTTGCGTCAGCACTAGATCCTTAGTTCGCCGCAGCACGTGGTCGGACACCGCTTTGCGAATCGCGGCCGTCTTCATTTGCCGTCGTAATCGGCCGGGCGAAACGAAGTCGAAGATGCCGACGAGATCGTCGGCGCTATTTTCAATAGGCGTGCCGGTGAGCGCCCAGCTTCGTGCGCGCGGGATGGCGCACACGGCTTCGTTAGTCGCGCCGGCGCCATTTTTGATGCGCTGAGCTTCGTCGATCACCATCAGATCGAACGGTTGGTCGATGGCAGCCACCAAATCACGATCGCGAACTAGAACCTCGTAATTCGCCAAGAGCACGCCTTCGCAGGCATGGCTCCAGAGCCACTCGCGTTGGGCCTGGCCGCCCTCGACGAGGGTGACGGGAAGTTCCGGCGCCCATTGGGCGAACTCGCGCCGCCAGTTGGTGACCAGCGGTTTGGGACATACCAGCAGTGCGCGGCGCACGCGGCCCTGATGTGCCAGCAATCGCATGGCGACGATTGCCTGCATCGTTTTGCCGAGGCCCATCTCGTCGGCCAGAACGGCCTCGTGTCGTGGATAGAGATACGCGACGCCGTCGAGTTGATACGCGAAGGGTCGAAACGGAAACGTGAGCGACTCGGCCGCGAGCAGGTTCTCCAGCGGCGGCTGGAGGAGATAGGCGAGACGGTCTTCGAGTTTGACGACGTCCCTCGGCGGACGAATGCGGGTGCAGGTGGCGAGCCGAGGGTCGGACGCCGATTTGACGTGGGCAAGTCTCTCCGAGACTTGCTGCGAGTCTCGAAGAGACTCACCCACGTGCCGCAGCCTATCGACGCCCTCGGGCAGCAACCGGCCCATAGCCCGCACGCGGAGCGGCGCCAGCGGCAACGAAATAGTCGCCGGCGGCGGCAGCTCGCACGAAACTACCTTGGAGTTAAGTTGCAAAGCGGGGTCGTCGATTCGATAAACCGAAACCCGAATCGGCGCCGCCGCGAGCTGTCCCCTCTTTCGGAGCGAGGCGGCGGGATCATGCTGCAGCGGCTGAGCGGTCATCTTGGTACTCCGCCGAATCGTGCGGCGCCAGTTGGGCTTCGGCCAGCGCTGCGCGAATCCGCTCAAACGGCTCGGCAAGGAAAATGTTCGCCGCCAACGGCTCGAGCAGCGTATGAATGCGTGCGTCGTCGGCAGGTAACATCGAGTGAGCGGCGATGCGGCAGCCGTGGATTTCCAGCGATGTTTCAAGCGAGTCGCAACTACGATGATCGATCATCGAGAGCGTGTCGCTCGATGCCGGTTCGAGGTGCAGCACCACTTCTGGCCGAAGCAGCCCCAACGGCAACATGTCGCGCTGATCGGTGAGAATGACTTCGACCGGCATCTCCGACCCCGCGACGAGTGCGTTTCCAATGACGTCTGTCAATAGATACGGCCGCAAAGTCGGCCCGTACAGAATCTCTTGCGCCCGGCTCGGCGCCACTGGCGTGCTGCAACGAAACTCCAGTGGACGACCCTGCGGCGATAGCACCAGATAGCCGCCGAACAAGCCGTGTTCGGCGCTTTCCAGAATCGTTAGGAACCCGAAGGCCGCTAACGCTTTACTTGAATCGGCATCCATGCCTAGGCGGGTCCTAGCAGGCGGGGCGATATCTCATGGCGCCACGCTGGGTCCCATCTTGAGATCGCAGCGGGGCTGGCGGTCAATCGAAGTATCTAACCCATCGGAGTCGCCCGGGGGGCGACTTTAGGTTCCTCAAATTTGTCTGGTAACCATTGCCGGTCGCTAGAAATATCTTCAAGTTTCATTACACTGGAGAGATTGCCAAAAGCTCGTAAACGCGGCCGCGACGAAAAGTGCCTGCGGTCGTTGGAATCTGCCCGTCTCTTCAGGATGTCCAATTATGTCGTCAAGCTCAGCCGCGCCCGTACGGGCGCTGAGAAAGGAAACCAACTGACGATGTCGCAAAGTCATTCGTCCGCGCCTGCGATGTACACGCAGGTCGACGTCACCGCAGGAAGCACGCACCCGACCACTGCCGGCCATTCGGCAATCCAGCAAACGGAGCTACTGAGAGAGGTTTTGGCCGCACAAGACCGGACGAACGAGATCCTTGAGGAACTTGTCGGCATCATGGCGACTTCTCACAAGCAGCGATTGCAAGAGCTGCACCAGTGGAAGAACGCCAACCCGCGATTGGCCAACTCCTGCCGCGAGGCGGCGGAGTCGCTCAGCCGGGTGCAGGTCGAGTATTTGGAGCGAATGACCGAGGAAATTAACGACACGGCCGACGACATGGCCTACGGCGAATTCGTGCTGAACGAATTCGTCGACCGGTTCGGCCCGCGGCTGGCCCATCTCAATGGGGTCATCCAGGTGCTGGCCCAGTTGAGCAGCGCGGCGCCGCCGGTGCAAAGTTAATCTTGGCCTGGCTACGTCATTCTGAGCGGAGCGAAGAATCTAGAACTACGCTAGATTCTTCGCTCCGCTCAGAATGACAGTCGTTACGGCAATCGCCCTCGCGTGGTTCTTAAATCCCTCACCTAACCTCTCCCTTCAAGGAAGAGGAATTTAGCGAATGGCTACGAGCACTCCCGCGAGTGATTTGTTGCCGGCCGTTAAGGCGGCCCGCGAGTTGCTCGATGCGCACACAGTGGACACAGTTGCCTGGCACTTTCACGAGTCGACAGGCTGCCCGTTCTGGCTGGAGAAAAAGCGTGAGCTGAACTTCGATCCGCTCACGGAGATCAAGTCGTACGACGACCTGAAGAAGTTTCCGCCGTTTGCGGATGAGTGGCTTCGCGGCGGGCCGGTGCGACGATGGGCGCCCAAGGGCATCGCGGGTAAGCCGCTCTACGTGTTCGAAACGGGCGGGACGACCGGCATTCCCAAGAGTCGCATCGCCGCGGAAGATTTTCGCACCGACTATTCGTTGTTCAGCGAAACGCTGCCCGACAAGTATTTCCCGCAGGGATCGAACTGGTTGATGCTGGGGCCCAGCGGCCCGCGACGGCTGCGGCTGGCGGTCGAGCACTTGGCGCAGCATCGCGGCGGGATTTGCTTCTGCGTTGATCTCGATCCCCGGTGGGTGATCAAGCTCATTAAGAAGGGGTGGATGGAGCACCTCGAAGCGTACAAGATGCACTGCATCGAGCAGGCGATTACCATCCTCGGCGCTGGGCATGACGTGAAGTGCATGTTCGGCACGCCGAAGCTGATCGAGGCGCTGTGCCTGGAACTGGAGAATCGCGGCACGACTCTCACGGAGACGGGAATCACGGGGATTTTTTCCGGCGGCACCGAATTCACGCCGCAATGGACGAAGTTTTGCGTCGAAGAGCTGTTCGGCGGCCCGCCGGAGAAGAGCGGTATTTATATGACGCCGACTTACGGCAACACGCTCATGGGGCTGGCTTGCTCGAAGCCGGTGACGAAGGACGAGGGCTACAAGATCAGCTACTACGCCCCGCAGCCGCGGGCGGTGGCGGAAGTCGTCGAGTTTGACGATTATCAGCAACTCGTACCGTACGGCGGCACGGGGCGCGTAAAGCTAACGACGCTCACTCAAGAGTTCTTCGTGCCCGGCTTCCTCGAACGCGACGAGGGCGAACGGGAGCCGCCCTATCAGAAGTATCCATGGGACGGCGTCAGCGGGGTGCGGCCGTTTCACGAATTGGCCGACGCGACGACGGTAGGCGTATACTAAGGAGAGGTGATGAAGGTTCGTGAGATCCTTCGGAATCTCTCCGATGACGGTTGGCAGCAGGCGCGGCAGCGCGGGAGCCATCGCCAGTTTTAACATCCGACAAAGCCGGGAACGGTGACGGTGGCTGGCAAACCGGGTGATGAATTGCATCCCAAAACGGCTTCGATTCTGAAACAAGGTGGTTTGCGAGACTAGGGCGACGACATGCGATACTTGGTAATCATCCGAAGAACAAAAACTGGTTACAGCGTCGATGTGCCCGACTTCCCCGGATGCATCGCAACGGGAACGACGGTCGAGCATGCCCGTCAAATGATTTCCGAAGCCCTCGAAATGCACATAGACCTGATGCAGCAGTCGGGCGAAGCAATCCCTCAGCCGTCATCGAGCTACGAATTCGCTATCGACGGCGATTCGGCTGAGGAGCTATGCACATGGGTTGAGGTCGATGACGCGCGGGCGACTGCCCGGAGCTGACAAATCCCAGGAAGCCCAGCGATTCTTCATTCGATGATTACCCTGCCGGCAATTAGATGGGGCGAGCCCTATGAATCGCTCGACGTCGAAGAGATCAAGCACTTTCTGACCGGCGAGCCCGTCGCGCGGGTTAATTCCGTCGGATCGGGGATCGTCGGCCGCGATGCGAAGAAGGCGCGGCGGGCGCGGCAGGGGTTGCAGTCGATTTCGCCGGCGGAATTGGTGGATCGCTGCAAGAAGGCGGGAGAGCTATTCGAATCGGGCACGCTGTCCGTCGGCGATGGCAAGCAATCGCCGGAGAAGTTTGTTGCGCAAACTTCGGCGACGACCGGCATGCCGCTGGCCATGGTTCGCGGGAACGTCACGAAGAACGCCTTCGTGCTGAAGCACATTGACAAGATTCTCGACGCCCTCACACGCGGGCTCGATCTAAATATCCTCGCCCGCGGCTACGGCGACGAAGGCCGCGGCGTGACAGTGAGTTACCAGGCGCAGACGGATGTGCTTGGCGCCGTGCTGCCGTCGAATTCGCCCGGGGTGCATACGCTATGGTTGCCGGTGGTGGCGTTGCAGATTGGGCTGGCGCTGAAGCCTGGGTCGCACGAGCCGTGGACGCCCTATCGCGTGGCGGCGGCGATGGTCGAAGCGGGCATTCCCGGTGAAGCGATCTCGATTTATCCCGGCGCCGGCAATGAAATCGGCGGCGCGATCCTGTCGAATTACGGCCGCAGCATGATCTTCGGCGGTCCGCAGACGATTCAGCAATACGCGGGCAACGAGCGGGTGCAGGTTCACGGCCCCGGTTACAGCAAGATTCTGCTAGGCGACGATGCGGCTGATGATTGGCGCGAGTATCTCGATCTGATGGTCGACAGCGTCTACCGCAACGGCGGCCGCAGTTGCATCAACTGCTCGAGCATCTACACGCCGCGGCACGGCAAGGCGATCGCCGCCGCGCTTGCCGAGCGTTTGGGGCCGATCGAAGTGCTGCCGCCGGACGATCCGAAGGCTGGCCTTGCGGCGTTTACGACTTCCGACGCGGCTGCGGCGATTTGGAAAGCGATTGAACGCGATCTGGCGGATTCGCAGACGACGCACTCAACGGCCGACTACGGACCGCGACTGGTCGAACTTGAAACGTGTGCGTACCTCCGGCCAACGGTGTGGCACTGTCAATCGCCGGAGTGCCCCGGCGCGAACAAAGAATACATGTTTCCGGCCGTGGCGGTCGTCGATTGCCCGCAGGAGAAGATGCTCGCGGAGATTGGCCCCACGCTGGTATGCACTGCCATTACCAAAAGCGAATCCTTCCGCGGCGATCTTGTCGCCGCCACGCATATCGACCGCTTGAACCTCGGCCCGATACCCACCCCGCAAGTCGACTGGCTGCAACCGCACGAGGGCAACCTTGTGGAGTTCTTGTATCGCAATCGTGCGTTGCAAGTGGCCAATTAAGAAAACTGATGACCCCCTTCGACTTCTGTCTGCCAACACGCATCGTTTTCGGCGCTGGCCGGCTTCCCGAATTGGGCGAGTTGGCCAACTCGTTGGATGGAGTGTCGCGCGTCCTGGTCGTCAGCGACCCGGGCGTTATTTCCGCCGGTCATACGCAACGCGGGTTGGATGCGCTGCACGGCGTGAGGCTGACGACGATGCTCTTTTCGGACTTCGCGGAGAATCCCAATACGGCGCACGTCGACGCGGGCGTTGCGGCGGCCAAGGAGTTTCGCCCCGATGCGATCATCGGCCTCGGCGGCGGTAGCAGCATGGACTGCGCGAAGGGGATCAACTTCATCTACTCTTGCGGAGGACGGATACAGGATTATTGGGGCGTCGGCAAAGCGACCGGTCCGTTGCTGCCCATGATCGCCGTGCCGACGACGGCAGGCACTGGGAGTGAGACGCAGTCGTTCGCATTGATTTCCGACGCCGAGACTCATGTGAAGATGGCTTGCGGCGACAAGCGGGCTGCATTCCGCATCGCGCTGTTGGATGCCGAACTGACCACGACGCAACCTTCGCGAGTGACGGCGCTGACCGGGTTCGACGCGCTTGCCCATGCCGTCGAAACGGCGGTGACTAAGGCCCGCACGCCGCTTTCTCAGGCGTTCAGCCGGGAGGCGTGGCGGCACTTGGCGCCCAATTTTCTGCGGGTTATCGCCGAACCCGAGGATCTTGAGGCGCGGGGTGAAATGCAGTTGGGCGCTTGCCTAGCCGGGTTGGCGATCGAGAATTCGATGTTGGGCGCCGCCCATGCGGCGGCCAATCCGCTGACGGCCGCATACGAAGTGACGCACGGCGACGCAGTCGCGTTGATGTTGCCGCATGTGGTTCGTCGCAACGGCGCCGCCGTGGAGCAGTGGTATCAGGATTTAGTATTGGCTACGGCGTTCGACAAGAACACGCCGGATCAGCGCGCCGGTTCGGCGGGCCTGGCGTACTTTTTAGCCGAGGCCGCGGAGGCGGCCGGCTTGGCAGTGCGTTTGAGAGACCAGGGCGTCGAGCGCGATCGGCTGCCGGAATTGGCGGCCGACGCCCTCAAGCAGTGGACGGGCAGCTTTAACCCAGTTGAATTAACAGCCGCAGACTACGAGGCGATGTATGATGCCGCCTATTAGCAGTGAAACGCTTGGGGACAGGGCGCCGAAGAGCTGCAAAGTCAGAAGAAGTCACCCTGAGGTACTCCGAAGGGTCCGGTCTGTGTACCTGGCGCCAGATTCTTCGGAGTACCTCAGAATGACAGGGCTTGGAAAGACTCTGCATTTTTTCTCGGACGAGGCGTTCATTGCTATCGCGATTTGTCTCGCGCTTTCGTTCAATCGCCCGGCGGCGGCGGATTGGCCGCTGATTCGCGGGGACTCGAACGCCACGGGAGCGGTCGCCGAGGGTCCGCCTCAGCCGTTTGACATCGTCTGGACCTACGACGCCGAGGAGAGCGGTTTCGAGGCCACGGCTTCGATCGTTGAGGGCGTCATCTACGTCGGCGACGTCGACGGCACATTTCACGCCGTGAAGCTAGCCGACGGCAAACTGGCGTGGACCCGCAAGTTCGAGGAAACCGGGTTCGTCGCGGGCTCGGCGGTGGTCGACGGCAAGATTTACTGCGTCGATTACAACGGCGTGGTACGCTGCCTGAACGCGGCCGACGGCGAGCCGGTTTGGGAGTTCCCCACCGACACGGCGCTCTACGCGGCGCCGAACGTCCACGAGGGGACCGTGCTCATCGCCGCCGAATCGGGCCAACTGTTCGGACTGGATGCGGCGAGCGGAAAGCCGAAGTGGGAGCCGTTCACCATCGACCAGCCGCTGCGGTGCTGGCCAACGGTGGTTTCAGGGCGCGTGCTGGTCGCCGGCTGCGACGGCCGGCTGCATCTGGTAGACGTGGAGACAGGCAAAGGCGTCGAGAGCATCGACATCGGCGGTCCGGCCGACGGCATGCCGGCGGTCGTCGGGAAGCGCGTGTATTTTTGCACGGCGAGCGGCGTGTTTCATGCGATGACCATCAAGCCGCTGGCAAAAATTTGGCAGTACGGGCATCGCGGACAAGGCGAGGAAATTCACGCCGCTGCGGTCACGGACAAGGCCGTGGTCTTGGGGACGCATGACAAACGTGTGGTAGCTCTCGACCCGACGACGGGCAAGGAGCTTTGGTCGCTGACGCTTCGCAGCCGCGCCGAGAGTTCGCCCGTGATCGCCGGCGAGGTCGCCCTCTTTGGCACGGTTCGTGGACGTTTGCAGGCGGTCGACATGAAGACCGGCAAGGAGGTCTGGCAGTCGGAAGTCGGCGGTCGATTTACCGCATCGCCGGCGGTTAGCGACGGCCGGGTCGTCATCGGCAACGAAGACGGCGTGCTTTATTGCATTGGCGGGAGGAACCCAGCGTCAAAATAGCGGAGGACTAGCAACCACGAAACACACGATACACGCGAAAAAATAGGTGCTGCCCATTTCGTGTGTTTCGTGGTTCATTACCCCCTTCGCGCGCTCGATTTGTTAAAATAGTTACATGACCGCCGAAGCCACCAAAACTGAAGTCGGTAGTTATTTCATCAGCAACTACCCGCCGTTCTCGCAGTGGACTGCGGAGAACGTCGGCGAGGTCCACGCCGCCTTAAACGCACCGCCCGCCGACGTGCCGCTGGGGCTGTATCTGCATATCCCGTTCTGCCGCAAGCGGTGCAAATTCTGCTACTTCAAAGTCTTTACCGACAAGCATGCCGACCAAATTGAGCGGTACCTCGCCGCGCTGTCGCGCGAGATTGAGCTGGTAAGCAAAGTGCCCGCGATGGGCGGCCGGCCGTTCCGGTTCGTCTACTTCGGCGGCGGCACGCCGTCGTTTCTCAGCGAAAAGCAACTGCGGCGACTCGTCGATCGCTTGGAGGCCAACATCCGCTGGGATAAGGCCGAAGAAGTAACCTTCGAGTGCGAACCGGGCACCCTGAGCGAACCCAAGGTACACGCGCTGCGCGATCTGGGGGTGACGCGATTGAGTCTCGGCATCGAGCATTTCGACGATGCGATCCTGCGGGATAACGGCCGGGCGCACGAATCGGGAGAAATCTATCGAGCGTGGCCGTGGATTAAGGCCGCCGGATTTCCGAACGTGAATATCGACCTCATCGCCGGCATGGTCGGCGACGACGACGCGAAATGGCGCGAAACGGTCCGCCGTGCGCTGGAATTGGAGGCGGATAGCGTCACGATCTATCAAATGGAGTTGCCGTTCAACACCGTTTACTCGAAGGACATGCTGGGCAACCAGGTCGAAACTCCGGTGGCCGACTGGCCCACGAAGCGGGCGTGGGTCGACTATGCGTTCGACGAGTTCGCCGCCGCGGGGTACGCCCCGTCGAGCGCCTACACCATGGTTCGCCATCCCGAACGCGTGAATTTCAGCTACCGCGACAACCTGTGGCGCGGCAGCGACCTGTTAGCTACGGGGATCGCCAGCTTCGGCCATCTATCCGGCGTTCACTATCAGAATCACGCGGAGTGGGAGCCGTATTGCAGCACGCTCGAAGGCGGATCACTTCCGCTGAACCGCGCGATGCGGATTTCGCCGCGGCAGGCCCTCATTCGCGAGATGATTCTGCAGCTCAAGAAGGGTTTCCTCGACGACGCGTATTTCCAGAAGAAGTTTGGCGTGGACATTGTCGGCGAGTGGCGTTCCACTTGGGACGAGTATGCGAGCGAAGGCTACGTCGCGCTCGACGGCGATCGCGTGCAGCTCACGCGCGCCGGCTTGCTGCGCGTCGACGCCCTGCTGCCGGCGCTATTCGAACCCGAGTTCCGCGACGTCCGCTACACCTAGCCGATCGATACTAAACTTCGTTTCGCCAAAACACGTTCTCACGATCCTACCCGTTGGAATCGACCCCGCCCCATCGTGAGCCCCTTCTTGCCGCGCGGCGTGGCGGTCTGTTTTGGAAGCTGCTGCTTTCTGTTTCGGCGTTTTCGCTCGTGGTCATCCTGGTCTTCACCTGGATTTCCTCCAGTGCCTACCGCTCGATGCTCCAGCGAGAGCTCGAGAAGCGCCTTCAGGACGAAGCGGCATCGCTCGCGGTGTTGCTGGCCGACGATTGGCCTTCGGGTCCGAACGAGTCGTTCCAGTCGCTCGTTCACCGCATCGGCGAGCAGACTGCCATGCGGCTGACGCTAATCGCCCCGGACGGACGGGTGCTGGCCGATTCGTCCAGCGAGAGTCTTAAATCGGTTCGAGCGATCGAGAATCACCGCAATCGCGCTGAAGTCTTGTCCGCGATTCGCACCGGCGAGGGATCGGCAAGTCGGATTAGTCCGACCGTCGGCGAGCATTTCTACTACCGCGCCGTTCGCGTCGACGACGCCGATAAGCCGTTAGGCGTCGTCCGCACCGCCGCGCCGAGCGCTACCGTGGCGGCCGAGGTCGCGGGATTCACCCGCCGGGTGGGAACGATCGGCGTGTTGGCGGCCGCGTGCGCCGTGGCGATTGCTTACTGGGCCGCCACTCGCTGGACCGATCCCCTGCGGATTCTCGCCTCGACGGCACAATCGCTCGCCGCTGGCCAGTACGATCGCCGGTTGCCGGTGAGGGCTGGCGCCAACGACGAGGTCGGCGTCCTCGCGGCCGCTCTGAACGATCTCGGAAAACGGCTAGCCCAGCGCGAGCAGCAACTTGAAAACACGAGCCAAACTCAGGCCACGGTGCTTGAGGGCATGACCGAGAGCGTCATCGCGGTCGATCGCAGCGAAAAGGTGTTGTTCGCCAATGCGTCGGCCGGCCGCGCGCTCGGTTTCAACGCCAAGCAGGCCGGCGACCTGTCGCTGCTCGAGGCGGTTCGCAGCCACGAGCTTCGCGCCATCATGCAAAAGGCGTTGCGGTCGAAGCAACTTTGCAACGCCGAGCTGACGTGGCGCGGCAAGTCACTGCGCGTGTTCGACGTACTCGCTACGCCTCTACCGGGCGATCCGCCGCCAGGCGTCGTACTGGTGCTCCGCGATATCAGCGAACTGAAGCAGCTCGAGCTCATGCGGCAGCAGTTCGTCGCCAACGTCTCGCACGAACTTAAAACGCCGTTAAGCTCGATCAAGGCCTACACCGAGACGCTGCTCGCCGGCGCGCGGAACGACCCGGTCCATTGCGAGCGATTTCTAAACCGGATCGACGAGCAAGCCGGCCACCTGCATCAGCTCATCATGGACATGCTGAGCCTTGCCAGAATCGAATCGAGTCAGGCGTCGTTCGACGTGGCAAACGTGTCGGTCGACCGCGTCGTGCGGCGTTGCCAGGCGGACTACGAGCCGCAAGCGGCGGCGAGAGAGGTTGCTTTGGTGTGCCGAGCGCACTGCGCTGAGCTTCAAGTTCGGGCTGACGAAGAGGGGCTTCGGCAGATTCTGAGCAACCTCATCGACAATGCCATCAAGTACACGCCCGCAGGCGGGAGCGTGACCGTCGATTATCGCGGCGACGGCGCCGCCGCCCTCATTCAGGTCGCCGACACGGGAGTAGGCATTGCCGCCGAACATCACAATCGCCTCTTCGAGCGGTTCTACCGGGTCGACAAAGCTAGGTCTAGGGAATTAGGGGGGACTGGGCTAGGGTTGTCGATCGTCAAGCATCTCAGCCAGGCGATGGGCGGCAGCGTGACTGTTGCGAGCCAAGTCGGTGTGGGCAGTACGTTTACGATTAGCCTTCCAATCGCCGGCGGGTAGCGCCAGCATTTACCTTTTCTTAACATTACCTTCATATTTCGATGGTAGATTAATCGCATTCCGATGCCCGTTTGATAGCATCCCTCGGTTCTCGCGCGAACTGATGTGCATGAAAAAGATCGCTCACTTACGATGCGCCCTGGCAATGACGCTCGTTGCCGCGCAACTGCTGCTAGCACCGGGGTGCGGCACGACCGAAGTGGTCAGCGTCGACGGTTCAAGCACGGTGTTTTTAATCTCAGCCGCGGCAGTTGAGCAGTTCAAAGAAGTCGCACCCGAGATCAACGTGGTGGTTGGCCAATCGGGCACCGGCGGCGGATTTAAAAAGTTTGCGGCCGGCGAGATCGACGTCTGCGACGCCTCGCGCGAGATCACCGCTGAGGAGGCGGAGGCGTGCAAGAAGGCGGGCGTCGATTTTGAAGCGTTCGAAATCGCCTTCGACGGCTTGGCCGTACTTGTGAACCCGGCGAACGATTGGTGCGAGTCGATTACCGTCGATCAGCTCAAGACGATCTGGCGACCGGAGAGCGATCGGACGGTCCTGAAATGGAGCGACGTCAACCCCGACTGGCCGGACGAGGATTTGAAGCTCTACGGCCCTGGAACCGATTCAGGCACCTACGATTACTTTACGGAGATGATCAACGGTAAGACCAAGAGTTGTCGCCAAGACTACTCGCGCAGCGAAAACGACAATGATTCGGTCACCGGCGTCGCCGGGGACAAAGGCGCGTTGGGGTACTTCGGACTGGGCTACTACGAGGAAAACAAAGACAAGCTCAAGTTGCTCGCCGTCGACGCGGGTGAGGGGCCTGTGAAGCCTACGGCGGAGACGGTCCGCGACGGCGCCTACAGGCCGTTGTCGCGGCCGCTGTATATTTACGTTCGCAAATCTTCGCTCGAAACGGCCGGCGTACGAGCGTTCGTAAAATATTACTTGGAGAACGCCGAGCAAGTGGCGCCAGGGGTCGGTTACGTCGCCGTGACGGACGAGATCGCTGCGAGAAATATGGAAAAGTTTGCCGCACTGTCTGGCGCGAGTCTCTCGTCTGAGTGACGCAATGGCCTGAAGCCGGCGCGAAGTAGGGCCGAAGCTGCGAAGCGCGACGATAGGACGCCACGGTAGGATACCAGGATTGTTCATGTCTGTAGCAACCTCCAGACCGTCGGCGCCCCTCGCAATCCGCAAGGGCCAGCGTCGCTGGATTGAGTCGCTCATGCACGCCGCCTTGTGGCTGTGCGCGGCCGCCTCCGTGTTCACGACGGTCGGCATCGTGCTCATCCTGCTGGTCGAATCGCTGCAGTTCTTCAGCCAAGTTTCGGTCGTGGAATTCCTCACCGGCACGACCTGGGCGCCGCACGCCGATCCGCCGCGATTCGGCATTTTGCCGCTGGCGTGCGGAACGTTCTTAGTGGCCGGTGGATCGGCGCTGCTGGCCATCCCGCTGGGGCTAGGCGCGGCGATTTACTTGAGCGAGTACGCCTCGCCCGGCGTACGCGACGTGCTGAAGCCCGTGCTGGAAATCTTGGCGGGCATTCCATCGGTCGTGTTCGGCTACCTGGCGATCGTCTTTATCTCGCCGATCGTCCGCGGGGTGTTTCCGCAGGCCGATATTTTTAACGCGCTCAATGCGAGCATCGTCGTGGCGATCATGATCTTGCCGATGATCGTGTCGCTCAGCGAGGACGTGCTACGATCCGTGCCGCGCACGCTGAGGGAAGGAGCGTATGCCTTAGGCGCGACGAAGCTCGACGTGACCGTGGGCGTCGTCGTTCCCGCCGCGCTTTCGGGCATCATGGCATCGTTCCTCCTCGCAATCGCACGCGCGGTGGGCGAGACGATGGCGGTCGCTCTGGCCGCCGGCAGGCTCCCGCAACTTACGCTCAATCCGCTCGACAGCATTCAGACGATGACCGCTTACATCGTCGAGACGAGCAAGGGCGATACGCCGCGCGGCACGCTTGGCTACCAAACCATTTTCGCCGTCGGTCTGACGCTGTTTCTCTCGACGCTTGCGCTGAACGTGCTCGCCCAATGGATTCTCAAGCATATGCGGGAAAAATACGAATGATCGGCGCTAATCGCAATGGGCGACCGTACGCCAAAGCGGCTTCCGCTGTTTTCGCGTATGCGTGCGCGCTGTGTGCGTTTGCGAGCATCGCAATCCTGTCGCTCTTGCTGTGGCAGATGTTGAGTTACTCCTGGGGTTGGCTCGATTGGCAGTTCCTCACCAGCTTCGACTCGCAGCTCTCGCCGCGAAAGGCGGGCGTGCTGGCTGCGCTGGTGGGCAGCTTGTATCTGATCGGCTTGACGACGCTGCTGGCCGTGCCCATTGGCGTGGGGGCGGCGATCTACTTGGAGGAATACGCGCAGCGAAGCCCGTGGCGCGGACTGGTGCAGACCAATATCGCGAATCTGGCGGGGGTGCCGTCGATCGTCTACGGCATTTTGGGATTGGGGCTGTTCGTGCGCGGCATGAAGATGGGCGCCGGCGTGCTTGCCGGGGCGCTCACGCTGACGTTGGTGATACTACCGATCGTGATTCTGGCGTCGCAAGAGGCGCTACGGGCGGTGCCCAGCACGATCCGGCAAGCGTCCTACGCGCTGGGCGCCACGCGTTGGCAAACGGTGTGGCACCAACTCCTTCCGGCGGCGCTGCCTGGCATCATGACGGGCGTAATCCTCGCACTTTCGCGGGCCCTGGGCGAAGCGGCGCCGCTTGTAGCAATTGGCGCGGCCGGCTTCGTGATGTTTGTCCCCCAAGGCATTAACGACAAGTTTACAGCGCTTCCGCTACAGATTTACAATTGGACCGAGAATGCGAACGAAGAGTTCCGCGTGCACGTGGCCGCGGCAGGCATCATCGTGCTGTTGGCGATGCTGATCTGCTTGAATGCGACGGCCGTGTTTCTGCGGTATCGATTCGGCAAGCGGATTCGCTGGTAATTGGGATCGAGCTTCGACCGAGACAATTAGGTGCGTTAGGGTAGAAAGCCCGACGAGCGGACGAGATCAGCCGTTGCAGGCGTTGGATCGCCTGATGACGGCCTTGGGCGAGTTTGTAACAATGACTGAACTAACCTCCGAACCGATGCCCCAGCGTCTGATGGCGCCGCGTCTCTTACCACATTCCGACATGCGCACGGTCGACGATCTTTTGGAGCGACCGCAAAAGGTTGTGGCTACCGGCGTCAACTTCTATTACGGCGCCCTTCAGGCGCTGCACGACGTCTCGCTCAGCATGCCGCAGAACTGCGTGACGGCCCTGATCGGCCCCTCCGGCTGCGGCAAGAGCACGTTTCTGCGGTGCCTGAACCGCATGAACGACATGATCGAGGGGACCCGTCTCGAAGGCCAGATCCTACTCGACGAAATCGACATCTATCGTCCGCGAACCGACGTAGTGGAGTTGCGAAAGCGAGTCGGTATCATTTTTCAGAAGTCGAATCCGTTTCCGAAGTCGATTTACGACAACGTGGCCTACGGGCCGCGCGTCGCCGGCATTGGTAAGCGTTCCGAGCTTGACGAAATTGTCGAAGAGAGCCTGCAGCGCTCGGCGTTGTGGGATGAAGTCTCCGACCGTTTGAACGAGTCGGCGCTTAAGCTCTCCGGCGGACAGCAGCAGCGACTTAGCATCGCCCGAGCCCTCGCCACGAATCCCGACGAGCAGCTGATGGACGAACCGGCGTCGGCGCTCGATCCTAAGAGCACGGCTCGGATCGAAGACTTGATCTTCGAGCTGAAGGACGCATATACGATCGTCATCGTAACGCACAACATGCAGCAGGCGGCCCGCGTCTCGGATCAAACCGCCTTCTTTTACGAGGGGCGCCTCGTCGAGGCGGGCGCGACCACCGATTTGTTCACGAAACCGCGCCAGCGGCAGACGGAAGAATACATCACGGGCCGATTTGGTTAATATTGAGATACGAGAAAGAACCGCCAAGGACGTCAAGGTGAATACAGAAGGGCGAAGGCGGTTGTAACCGCAGATGAACGCAGATCAATCGAGGTGTGTTTGATGAGTCGATTCCTATCCGCGTTAATCTGCGTTAATCTGCGTTCATCCGCGGTTTGAGGATTTCCCCGTCTTCCTTGGCGTCCTTGGCGGTTAGATTTTCTGGAATAACGAATAACTATGTCGATGCATTTGCAGCGAGACCTGGAAGCCTTGGAGCAGAGTCTGCTTCATCAATCCTCGGTGGTTGAGCAGATGGTGTTTCGCGCGTGCCAATCGCTGCGCGAGCTGCGAGTCGATATCGTTCACGAGGTGCTGGCGAGCGAGGAAACGGTCAACTACCGCGAGGTCGAGATTGAGGAAGAGTGTCTCAAGATTCTCGCCTTGCACCAGCCGGTGGCCGTCGATTTGCGGCGCGTGGCGACGGTGCTGAAAATTAACGGCGACTTGGAGCGAATCGCCGATTTAGCGGTAAACATTGGCGAGCGGACGCACAGCCTGACGCTGTATCCCGAATTCCAAATGCCGGCCAACCTCGACAAGATGGCCGAGGCGGCGATTTCCATGGTTCGCGATTCGATCGACGCCTTCGTGCGACTGGATGTTGAAGCGGCGCGAGACGTGTGCGTGCGCGACGACCTGGTCGATGCGCTCAATCGCCGGGTGATATCAGACGTGCAGGCTCTGATCGAGGCCAATCCCTCGGACATTGAACCGGCCTTTCATTTTTACTCCGCGTCGCGGCACGTCGAGCGGATCGCAGACCACGCCACGAATATCGCGGAAGACGTCATTTATTTAGTCGACGGGGAAATTGCACGGCATAAACATGACCGCATTAGTTACTGAACCGTATCTGAAGCCGCTTAGAGCCGTGGGCAAAGCTCGCATTCTTATCGTCGAGGACGACGCCTCGTTGGCCGAGGTGCTCGACTACAATTTGCACCAGGAAGGCTACGAAACGCAGATCGCCCGCGACGGCCAGCAGGGGCTGCGCGAGATTCGTCTGCGGTGTCCGGACCTGGTGGTGCTCGACCTCATGCTGCCGATGATCGAGGGGCTGGAGGTTTGCCGGCTGCTGCGGGCCGATCCGGCGACGCAGGGGCTGCTAGTGCTGATGCTCACGGCCCGCGCTGAGGAATCGGACGAACTGGTCGGCTTCTCGGTCGGCGCCGACGACTACGTCACCAAGCCCTTCAGCGTCAAGGTGCTCTTGCAGCGAATCAACGCGCTCTTGCGGCGTAAAGATCAGGGCACGGGCGATCGCGACGTCATCGTCAGCCAGGGCGTGATGCTCGATCGCCGTCGGCATCGAGCGACGGCGGGCGACCGGCCGTTGGATCTCACGCCCAGTGACTTTGGCTTGTTGTAGGCGCTGGTACGGCAGCCGGGGCGGGCGGTTTCGCGGGCCGAGCTGATCGACGTAGCGCTGGGAGACGACGCCATCGTGCTGGAGCGGACGATCGACGTTCACATTCGCGCGCTGCGGAAAAAGCTGGATCGGCACGCGGATCTCGTTGAGACCGTTCGCGGGATCGGCTACCGTTTACGCGACCCGGCGGACGTGGCGGCGACATAAGCG
>JBGSYU010000119.1:0-19258 GCA_041750715.1 Lacipirellula sp. | reverse complement strand
TTCTGAAAAACATACGGGCCTACGCCCTCCCACGGCTCTGTTCTCTTCAACACCGGATTGGCCGGGTGCTTGCTTGCGGGGAAGAACTGCTGGGTGAGGTTCGTCGTCTTGGCGACGGTGTGATCGTCGAGGAGCAATACGCTCTCGTCCGCCTTTGTCGCAAGCGGCACTGCGGCATTCGGTGCGCGCCCTTTGTCGGCCGCGCCGACGGACTGGCCGCCTGTTGCCAGCAGGAGAAAGACCGAAAGAGCGTGCGCGCAGTTTCGAGATAGTTTCATTTCAATCGCTCCTGGACTTCGATCCCGTGAATCAGTGGAGAAAAGATCAACCCGTACCAGTCACCCTCTTGACGCGAAAAGTCGAACGCGCTATTGGTCGCCGAGAGCGCCACATCGCGGTAATACTGCTTTCCGGTTGCTTCATGAAGGTCGATGCAAAGCTGGGCGAAGTGAAACGTATGCCCGGACATCACAGGCATACAGATGGTTTGCTCACCGACCATCGGCCACATCCCATCCTGGGTGACGGCAAAACTGGTGGCGATCCACTCAAAAATGTCCGTCGCCAACTTCAGGTACTCCGGATTGTCCTTACGATGGCGGATCAAATAGCGGGCGGTATCAATGGCGTCCCAATGACCAATGGATTCCACATCAGGATTGACGTCTTCGTAGTAACCCGTCCAGCGATAGGTTCGGACCGGATTGTTAAGCACCCACTGCAGCGCCCGTTGAGCGGATTCAGCGTAACGCTGCTCGCCGGTGACGGCGTTAAGACGCTCCATCAATTCGATATTGAACGCCTGGCTAGAAGTATAGTCCTGCACCACTTTCCCGGTGGCCGGCTCGACGCGATTCTGCCAGCGACCATCGGGTAATTGCAGCGGAATCAACGTCTCGGCGATCTTGATGGCGCCGGCTTTGAACGTCTCCGATTTGGTGACTTCGTACAGTTGAAGATAAGCCAGCCCCATGGCGCCGACCTTATCCAGCATCACGGCGTCGCCATCGACGTTTCCACCCATCTTGCCGTTGTAGGTGGTGGAATACGGCAGGTTCGGCAGCTTGAATGTCGCCGGCGTGCTGTTGCGAAGGTTCCATTCGCCCAGCCGCGCGGCTTCCTTCAGGTACTTGGGGTCTTTGGTCCATCGAGAATAATCGATCATCGCCTTGATGAACACGGCATGATGAAACGCCGGATACGCATAGAACGGCCTGACCCCGGGTTTCATCCACGTCACGCAGCGATAGGTAAACGTCGGCATGCTTTCCTCGCCCGGCACGCCCTCGGTCCCTTCCGCAATCGACAAATCTAGCCCCGTGCCCGCCTTGGCGATGGACGTGGCCCAATTCTGTTGTGACTGATAAACCTGGTTTCCCGGCAGCAACTCACGAAGGGGTCGCGAAGAAACGACTTTGATATCCGGCGGAAGTGTGCGAACGGTAAAGGACTTGAACAGCGCCTGGTGTTGGCCGTACAGTCCGATCTCGCCATTCGGAAAATCCGTCAGGTCAAGAATGCACGCCAACTGATCATCGACGAAGAAATTGGCCAGGTTTCCCTTGACCACCAGCCGGAGATGTCGGAGGCCGACTTCCTTGTCCTTGGACAGCGCGTAAACGCTGTGTTTGAGCTTGGCGGCTCTCGTCGCAGAAAGCTCTTCCTGTGTGAGCCGCCGACCGTCCGTCGGTGAAATGTAGAAGGAGTGCTTTTCGGCTCCGTCGGTCGGCAGGGCAATTGCGGAACTCTTTGTTTCTTCGACTTTCTTGCCGATCAGCTCAGCCTGCGCTAGATATCCAGCCAGCGGTTGCGATATATGAAAGACCGCCGCGCCGGATGCGTTGGAGCGAACGATGAACCCGGCGCCGTTCCCCCGTCCCGGTCCGTTCGTGCAAATATCGACGACGGCATCGAGCTGATAATCCTGCTGGCCGACGTCCAGGGTTGCCGTTTCCCACCACCAGTCCTTGGACTGCAACCGAAGGCCGTCTTGAAAGGACCAATCTTTAGTCAGCTTCAACTTGCACGCGTCTAAACTGCTAAAATCGGACTCGTGAAGAGTCTTTCCCTCGTGCGCTTGCAACACGATCGGACCGACTAGAACACACATTGAGGTTGCGATGACTTTGCTGATCCAATTCATTCTATTTTGCTCCGGTGTGAGATAACCAGACGGCCATTTCACTCGCGCCGCGGTTTGCCCACGCGTAGTATGGAACGGCGAGGAACGGCACGGTCGCTCCAGTCTCCGAGTTGTCGTCGGGCGGCGCCGTCCCGGTGATGACTTGCACGCCCCCCAGCAAGTCCTTGCGAAACTGCGTCGCCAAGGGCGCTTCGTCCGATAGAGACAGCGCCTGAACCTTGCCGCTCTCAAGGTCGGGCGACTCGACGCAGTACACAATCGGTCCGCGCATCAACGCCACCCGGTTGCGATCCGCTTCGACGCGGTCGTTGGCGACGACTCGCCGCACCGGCATCGGCAAGTCGAGCGTCACCATGTCGCCCGCCTTCCAGGCGCGGTCGACCGTGACATAGCCATGCTCGACTTCGCTCTGCACCGCCGCGCCGTTGACGGTCAACGAGTAGTGCTCGTCCGACTCGTCCGCAAATCGGTAGAGATCGCTCGCAAACGCCTCGCCGCGGGCCCAACCGGGAATGCGGATCTTTAGCGCAACGTGCTGCCCTGCTCCTTGCGGCGTAAGTTTCAGCGTCACGCGACCCTCCCAGGGGTACGCCGTTTTCTGCTCAATCTCGACCCTGCCGTGCGCGAGTTCCAGTTCAGCCGTGCCTGCGACGAACAAGTTCACATACGCCGCATCGTCGCGCGTCGCGTACGCGAATCCCGGCGCCGACGGAATAAAACGACAAATGCTTGTCGGGCAGCATGCGCAATCGAACCACTTGCTGCGGACGTAGTCGCCGCCGGAGGCGAGCGGATTGGGATAGAAAAACGTCTTGCCATCGAGCGCTACGCCGGCGATCGTGCCGTTGTAAAGCGAGCGTTCCAGCATGTCGACGTACTTGCCGTCGCCGTGCCAGAGGAACATACGATGGTTCCAGAGACAGGTCGCGAGATTAGCGCACGTCTCGGCGTACGCCGTGTCGTTCGGCAGCTCGTAGTTCTTGCCGAACGCCTCGCCCTCGCGCAAGGCGCCGATCCCGCCGGTAACGTACGTCTTCTTGCCGACGACGTTTTCCCACATTCGATCGACCGTCGCCGACAGCGCCTCATCGCCCGTTAGCGCCGCGACGTCCGTCGCCGCCGCGTAAAGGTAAATGGCTCGCACCGCGTGCCCCACCGCCTCGTCTTGCTCGATCAGCGGCTTATGATCGACGCGATTCTCTCCCCAAAGCTGTGGACGATCGTCCGTCGGGCGGCCGCGAATGTCGACGAAAAACTTAGCTAGCTCCAGGTAGTCGTCGTCGCCGGTCGCGCGATAGAGCTTCACTAACGCGAGCTCCAGCTCCGGGTGCCCCGGCGGCAGCTCGATCTTGCCGGGACCGAAGGTTTCTACAAGCAGATCGGCGTTCTTTTTTGCAACGTTCAAATAGCGGTCATCCCCCGTCGCTTCCCAGTGCGCAACCGCCGCTTCGTACATGTGGCCGACGTTGTACAGCTCATGGCTATCAATCTCCGACAGCCACTTCTTATCTTCCCGCGGCCAGCAGCAACGAAGCTGCTGCGGGGCGATGCGATCGCGGGCGCTCCACGCCGTGTAAAGATACCCGTCATCCTCTTGCGCCGCGGCGACCCAGCCGACGAGCTCATCGAGGTACGCGCTGAGCTTCTCATCCGGATGCGTCATCAGCGAATACGCTGCGCCTTCCATCACCTTGAACACGTCGCTATCGTTAAACCCGAACATGCCGGACCACTTCTCGTCCGACAGCCCGCCGGCCACCTTGAAGTTTTCGATCCGCCCGGTTTCTTCGCACATCTGGAAGGACGCCGGGATCGTCGCCGTGCGATTGATCTCTAGCCGCGGTCGCCAGAAGGCGTCGGCGAAGTGAACCTGGTGCGCGGGCACGGGGCGAATCGGATAGTCGCGCGGCAGCTCGGCGCCTTGAGTCGCGGACGCTCGTAAGGCCGTGACGACGATGCTCATCGCGATCAATTGCTTGTGCATTACAACTCCACCTCCATTCGTCATAAAATCGTAAAGGCGCCTTGATCGTAGCGTCTCGTACGACCGACGGGGGCGAGTTGACAACCAAATTATTAATTCGGCGAATTTGTAATGGCTTTACGAAGATTCACCGTTGCCGAATCGGGTCGATCGCTCAGAATGAAAGGTCAAGGCGCCTGCGATAAGCACCAGGGCGCCACGGTCGGTCCGCGTATGGGTTTACTTCTGAGGAGGGCGTTGCGATGGCAAGCCGCAAGCATCATGAACCGCAGTCTCGCTCTAGCTTCGATGAGGTGCGACGCCACTTTCTGAAGGCGATGGCCGCGTCCGGCGCGGCGGCGCTCCTGTCCGGCGAGCCCCGGCGGCTACACGCCGATGAGGCGAACGAGGAGCTACAGCATCCGGCGGCGAAGGCCGACTCCTGCATCCTCCTGTGGATGGGCGGCGGCATGGCAGCTCCCGAGACGTTCGACCCCAAGCGCTATCAGCCGTTTGAAGTGGGTCTGCCCGTCGAGCGGGTGATGAGCACCTTTCCAGCGATCGACACAGTCGTCGACGGCCTCAAAATCAGTCAAGGTCTGGAGCATGTCGCCCAGGTGCTCGACCGCGGCACGCTGATTCGCTCGCTGGTGCTACCCGATCTGGGCAGTATCCTGCATTCGCGACATCAGTATCACTGGCACACCGGCTACGTGCCGCCGCAAACCGTCGCGGCGCCGCACCTTGGCGCCTGGCTGGCCCGTGTGCTGGGCCCGATCAACCCGGTGATTCCGCCGTTCATTAACATCGGCCAGCGCGTCGAGGGCAATGGCGAGGCGGAAGAGCTCAAGACGTTTTTCACGGGCGGATTCCTTGGCGCCGAGTACGGCCCCTTCAATGTGCCGTTCCCCGAAGATGCGATGGCGGCCGTGCAGCCGCCCAAGGGGATGGACGCCGGCCGCTTCGAAAACCGTTACCGGAAGTATAAGCAGCTCGTCGCACACAGTCCGCAGGGCCGCCAAGCGAGCGATTATCAACAGGAGTCGATGGTCCGTTCTTTCGATGCGGCCTATCGGCTACTGAGCTCCAAGGACAAAAGCGCGTTCGACCTGTCGCTTGAGAAAAAGGCGGCTTCCGACGAGTACGGCGACACCCGGTTCGGGCGCGGCTGCTTGCTCGCGCGGCGGCTGGTTGAAGCCGGGGCGCGCTTCGTGGAAGTCACGACCGAGTATATTCCGTTCGAGCATTGGGACACGCACGAAAACGGCCACTCCACCGCCGAGCGGATGAAACGAGAAATCGATCGGCCGATCGCACGGCTCATTCTCGATCTAGAAGAACGCGGCCGACTCGACCGCACGCTGGTGATCGTCGCCAGCGAGTTCAGCCGCGACATGATGATCGAGGGCGTCCCCGGCAGCAAGGCGTTCGACCAATCGCGGGCCAAGACCGACTTCCTCCGCGAGCCGATCCACTACGGCCTGCATCGGCACTTCACCGGCTCCTCCTCGGTGGTGATGTTCGGCGGCGGCGTGAAACGCGGGCACGTCTTTGGCGAAACGGCGGTGGAGCGACCGTGCCTAGTTACCAAGAACCCAATCTCGCTCACCGATCTGCACGCGACGATCATGCACATCATGGGCGTCAGCCCGCAAACGGCGTTCGACGTCGAGCGGCGGCCGTTTTACGTTACCGAGGACGGCAAAGGCCAGCCGATTCTGGACCTCCTCGCATGAGCATCGTGAGTCAGGCTCCGAAGCACGCTGCGATCCTCGCATGGATCGGCGTGCTCGCCTGCGCGCCGCTGGCCTCGGCTGCCAATTCAACCGAGCCGATCGACTTCGCGCGCGACGTACGGCCTATCCTGGCCGACAATTGCCTCCACTGTCACGGTCCCGACGGCGAAGTGCGCGAGGCCGATCTACGGCTCGACGTGTGGCAGGACGCCGGCGACGTCCGCGGCGCCGAGGCCGTCATCACGCGGGGTGATGCAGCGGAAAGCGAGTTGGTGGCTCGCATCGTCAGCGACGATCCCGCCCTGAGGATGCCGCCTGCCGATTCCGGCAAGACGCTCTCGCCGGAGCAAGTCGAAATTCTGAAAACGTGGGTCGCCCAAGGCGCCCAGTACCAGCAGCATTGGGCCTTCGTTGCGCCCGAGCGACCGGCAGTTCCAGAAGTGAAGGATCCCTCGTGGGTGCGCAATCCGATCGATGCGTTTGTCCTCGCACGATTGGAGCGGGAAGGTCTCTCGCCTTCAGCTCCCGCCCGGCCGAACGCCCTCTTGCGCCGCCTATCGCTAGACCTCGTCGGCCTGCCGCCGACGCTGGAAGAAATCGCGGCGTTCGACGCCGCGAGCGATTCAGACCGTCCGCTTGCGTATTCGCAAGAAGTCCAGCGCCTGCTCGGCTCGCCCCACCACGGCGAGCTCTGGGGTCGCATGTGGCTCGACGCCGCGCGCTACGCCGACTCGGACGGCTTTGAGAAGGACAAGCCGCGATCGGTGTGGATGTACCGCGATTGGGTCGTCAACGCCATCAACCAGGATATGCCCTACGATGATTTTATCGTCGAGCAAATCGCCGGCGATCTGTTGCCGAGCCCGACGCAGGATCAACTGATCGCGACCGGGTTCTTGCGAAACTCGATGTACAACGACGAAGGGGGCGCCGATCCCGAGCAGTTCCGCATGGAGGCGATGTACGACCGCGTCGACGCCGTGGGCAAGGCAATCCTCGGGTTGACGACCCAGTGCGCCCAGTGCCATACGCACAAGTACGATCCGCTGACGCAGGCCGAGTATTATCGGATGTTCGCGTTCCTCAATAACTGCCACGAAGCGCAGATCACCGTCTATACGCCTAAGCAACAGCGCGAGTGGCAAGCCACTCTAGCCGTCGTTCGCAGAATTGAGGACGGCCTTCGCGCCGATAATTCGGACTGGCGCGACCGCCTGGAAGCTTGGGAAGTGAGCATACGCAACGACCAGCCGCAGTGGACCATCCTTCATCCCGAGGACGATCACTCCGGCGACGAGAAGCATTACATCTTGAACGACCACTCCGTGCTGGCGACCGGTTACGCGCCGACCCGCCATTACCCGAGATTCTCTGCGGACGCGAAACTGCCGAAGATCACCGCGGTGCGACTGGAACTGCTCACCGATTCGGATTTGCCCCGCGGCGGACCCGGCCGCTCCATCCAGGGGACCGGGGCGCTCACCGAATTTCAGCTCGCGGTCGCGCCGCTGGATAATTCCGCCCCGCCCGAACAGCTGCGGCTGATTCGCGCTTCCGCCGACGTGAACCCGCCAGTGCGGGAAGTGGAGAGCATCTTCGATCTGAAAAAGGAAGGCGAGCGGCGGCTGACGGGCCCGATTCACTTCGCCATCGACGGAGATGCCAAGACCGCGTGGAGCATCGACGTCGGCCCCGGCCGCAGCAACGTCCCGCGCAAGGCCGTCTTCATACCGGAAAGGCTCTTGGAATCGCCCAGCGGCATGCGGCTCACGATCACACTGCTGCAGGACCACGGCGGCGCCAATAACAACGACAACCAGAACAACGGGTTGGGCCGCTATCGGTTCGCCGTCACTGCCGCCGAGAATCCTGTGGCCGATCCCGTGCCGGCCGACGTGCGCGCCGTGCTGCAAGTGCCCGCCGCCGAGCGAACGGCCGAGCAGTCCGCGCATGTGTTCAGTTACTGGCGCACCACGGTCCCGGATTGGCACGAGGAGAATCGCCGGATCGAAGCGCTGTGGCAAAGTCATCCGCTCGCGCCATCGCAACTGGTGCTGATGGAACGCAAGCACCGGCGCGACACTCATCGACTCGATCGCGGCAACTATCTCGCCCCGGCCGAAGCCGTTACGCCAGACGTGCCCGCCTTCTTGCACTCGCTGGTACGTGGCCCGGTCTCTCCGAGACCGGAAAAAGCGAGTCTCGGAGAGACTCGTCCACAGGCGCCGCCCACCCGCCTAGACTTCGCGCATTGGCTCGCCGATCGCCGTTCCCCCACCACCGCACGAACAATCGTCAATCGTATCTGGCAGGGGTACTTCGGCATTGGTCTTTGCGAGACGTCCGAAGACCTGGGCACGCAGGGCACGCCGCCGTCTCACCCGGAGCTGCTCGATTGGTTGGCCGTCGAATTGATGGACAACGATTGGAGCCTCAAGCACATTCACCGGCTCATCGTTTCGTCGTCGACGTATCAGCAGTCGAGCGCCGTCACGCCGGAACTGCTGGCTCGCGATCCGAAAAACCGCCTTCTAGCCCGCGGACCGCGATATCGGGTCGACGCCGAGATCGTGCGCGATATTGCCCTCGCGGCGAGCGGACTGCTAAATCCGAAGCTCGGCGGCCCCAGCGTTTATCCGCCGGCGCCTGGGTTCCTGTTCCTTCCCCCGGCCAGCTACGGCGAGAAAACGTGGAATGTAGAAACCGGGTCCGAGCGTTACCGGCGGGCGTTGTACACGTTCCGCTTTCGCTCGGCTCCGTATCCGCCCTTACAGAACTTCGACGCGCCGATCGGCGAAGTGTCCTGCGCCCGCCGCCCGCAATCCAACACGCCGTTGCAAGCCCTGACGATGCTCAATGAGCCGTTGTTCCTAGAATGCGCACAGGCCTTCGCCGTGAGCATTTTGACCAATGGCGGCGCCAGCGATGCCGATCGCATCGCCTACGCAACCCGCCGCTGCCTCACTCGTGAGCCGCAGCCCGACGAACTCCGATCGCTTCAAGGATTCCTCGACCGGCAAAAAGAGCGGTTCGGCCGCGAGGGAGCGGACCCGGCGGCGCTCCTGGCCGACGAATCGCTGACGCACATCAAACGCCCCGACAACGTCCAGCCAGCCGACCTCGCCGCCTGGACGGCGCTGGCGCGAGTTGTGCTGAACTTAGACGAAACCATTACCAAAGAATAAGACGAACCACAAAGGCACCAAGGACACGAAGAATACGGCGAACGCTAAGCTGCACTAATGCAGTTCTCTTTTCTTCCGTCGTGCCTTTGTGGTTCGTTCTCCTGAATTGAATTCGCCATGAACTGTCAAAGCCACCTGTACCGCAACATACCGCCGCGCGATCTTGCGCGTCGCTGGTTCCTGAAGGAATGCGGCGTCGGTCTGGGGGCGATTGCGCTCGATCAACTCGCCGGCGGCAGCATCGCCCAGGCGGCGGCCAATCCGCTGCTCGCGAAGCAGCCAAGCATTCCGCCCCGCGCCAAGAACGTGATCTTTCTCTTCATGGCCGGCGCCCCCAGTCACCTCGAGCTGTTCGACAACAAGCCCGAGCTCGCCAAGTACGACGGCACGCTGCCGCCCGCCGAGCTGCTCAACGGCTACCGCACCGCATTCATCAACCCCAACTCCAAGCTGCTTGGCCCGAAGTTCAAGTTTGCCCGGCACGGTCAGAGCGGCGCCGAGCTTTCGGAGTTGCTGCCGCATCTAGCCGGAGTCGTCGACGACGTCGCCATCGTCAAGTCGATGGTCACCGACGCGTTCAACCACGCGCCGGGCCAGATCCTCATGAGCACCGGCTCGCAGCAGTTCGGCAAGCCAAGCCTCGGCGCCTGGACGCTGTACGGCTTGGGCGCCGAATCGCAGAACCTTCCGGGGTTCGTCGTATTCAGCACCGGCTCGAAAGGCCCCAGCGCCGGCAACTCGAACTGGGGCAGCGGCTTCTTGCCGACCGTGTATCAGGGCGTCCCCTTTCGCACCAGCGGCGACCCCGTGCTGTACCTGTCGAACCCGCGCGGCGTCGACGACCAATTGCAGCGGCAGTCGCTCGACATGATTAACGAGCTCAACGCCCGGCGCCTCGACGAGGTGGGCGATCCCGAAATTGCCACGCGCATCAATTCCTACGAGATGGCCTACCGCATGCAGGCCAGCGCCCCCGAAGCCATCGACCTCTCGCGCGAGCCGGAGCACATCGTCGAGCTCTATGGCGCTGAACCGGGAAAGTCTTCGTTCGCAAACACATGCCTCCTGGCCCGGCGGCTGGTCGAGCGCGGAGTGCGCTTCGTCGAGATCTTTCACGAAGCGTGGGACCAGCATGGTGAACTAGTCCAAGATCTGAAAAAGAACTGCGCCGACACCGATCGGGCCTGCGCCGCGCTCATTACCGATCTTAAGCAGCGCGGCATGCTGGACGATACGCTCGTCATCTGGGGCGGCGAGTTTGGCCGCACCCCCATGGTGCAGGGCAACGGCAACGATGGCCGCGACCATCACCCCAACGCGTTCACCATGTGGCTCGCCGGCGGCGGCGTCAAGCCGGGCGTGACGCTCGGCGCCAGCGATGATTTCGGCTTTAACGTCACCGAGGGCCGCGTCCACGTACACGACCTGCACGCGACGATCTTGCACCTCTTGGGCTTCGATCCGCTGAAATTCTCGTTTAAATCCCAGGGACTCGAACAACGCCTGATCGGCGTCGAACCGGCGCGCGTGGTGACGGATCTACTGGCGTAACGGCCCAGCGCGGCCGCCGTTTCAGAACGCGAGCACGCGGGGGGCCGCGCCGCTCGCGGCGGCGCGGACGACTCCTGTTTGCGGGTCGATGACCACGGCGTTCGCACTGCCGCCCAGCGCGGGCTTGAGCTCAACGTCGCTCCCGCCCACTCGAAGCGCAGTCACTTCAGCGGGCGACGTATCGGCTGTGAGCAGGATCGGCGCCGCCCCTTCCGTATGAATTCGCGGCGCCGAAACCACCTGCTGCGGCGACGCCTTGAAGTCAATTAGGTTGACCGCCAACTGGGCCGTCACCGTGACGATAAATCGCCCGCCGGGCAGCCCCAGCCCGGCGTACGGCTTGCCATCGTGCACGACCAGCAGCGGCGCCATATTGTGCTGCGGCCGTTTGCCGGGCGCCGGAAAGTTCGGGCTCGATTTTTTGTAGTCGAACCGCGACATGCCGTGCCCCAGCATCAGGCCGAATCCTTCGATGGCCACATGGGCGCCGAAGTCGCCGCCCTGCGTCGCCGTCCACGAAACGATGTTCTGGTCCTTGTCGGCGACCACCAGGTTGACGGTGTGCGAATCCTCCGCCGGCTGCGGTTTGGCGATCGCGACGCCGCGGCGAAGAATATCCGCCCGTTCGCGGGCGCGCTTCTCGGACAACAGCTCCTCGATTGGCACATCGACGAATTCCGGATCGCCGATATATTGGAATCGCTCCTGCCAGGCTAAATTCGACGCACCGGCGAACAGCTCGATATACTCGGCGCCCCACGGCGCGAGCGACGAGAGATCAAACTGCTCCAGCGTCTTGAGAATGCTCAGGGACGTCAGCCCGCCCGACGGCAACGGCGGCGTGTACAGATCGTACCCGCGATAGTCGATGTGCAGCGGCTCGACGGCCGTGGCGCGAAAGTCGCGAAAGTCCTCCTCGCTAAGCACGCCGCCGTTTTCGTTCACCTGGCCGACGATCGCGGCGGCTACGTCGCCGGTGTAGAAGCTCCCAAGCCCTTCATCGCCGAGCCGGCGAATCAATCGCGCCAGATCCGCTTGCACCCACTGCGCTCCCGCGGCTGGCACGCCGTTCGGGAAATAAGCGCGCCGCGAAACCGGATCGATGTTCTTGCTCAGCGCACTGAACGAGCCCGCCAATTGCGGCGTGACCGCGACGCCCTCTTCGGCTAGTTTCAGTCCATGCCTGGCCAATGTCTTAAACGGCAGCGTCCCATATTGCCGTAGCGCTAGATCAATTCCCGCGACGACCCCCGGCGCGGCCACGGCCAAGTATCCATGGCGGCCGTCCGCTTCCGTAAACTTGGCGGAATCGAACTTAAGCGGGCAGCGCGAGTCGAAGTCGATCGCACGAACGCGCCCCGACTTCGCCTCGAAATAAACCAGGCTCCCGCCGTAGCCGCCCAGTCCCACGTTCGACGGTTCGATCACGCACAGCACGACCAGCGCCGCCACCGCCGCGTCGATCGCGTTTCCCCCTTGCTGCAACACGTCGCGCGCCGCCGCGGCCGCCTCCTTCCGCAAGCACGCAATCGCCTGCCGGCCTTCGACCGCTGCCAATTCACTCGAAACCGTGTCGGCCAACAAGATCTCGCCAAATGTGCCCACCGCCCCGCCAGCGGCAATCGCTGCGGAGCTGCGCCCTAGGAATTCGCGCCGAGAGGCTAGTCCGCGTTCCATTGATCCCCTCGTGGCGATAAAGGTTTAACCACAGAGAACACAGAGAGAAAACATTTCGGAGTCAAAACTCAGTTTTTTGATCTCTCCGTCTCCGTGGTCTCTGTGCTCTCTGCGGTTAGTCTTCTAATGAAAGAAATTGAAAAGGCGTCAAATACTCGGGCACGTCCGACCGAGCAGGTGATCTAGAATATCTTGCGCTAGCGTCGCAAACGCCGGCGAGTCGCGTAGCCGCGGCCGTGCGAGGTCGATCGTGCGTTGCAGGCTCACCTGCCCGTGCTCCAGCACGATTACGCGGTCCGCCAGCGTCACCGCTTCTTCCACGTCGTGCGTCACGAGCACGGCCGTCGAGCGCGATTCCTGCCAGGTCGCTTCCACCAGCGACTGCATTTCGATTCGCGTGAGCGCGTCGAGCGCCCCCAGCGGTTCGTCCAGCAGCAAGAGCGCCGGGTCGAGCGCCAGCGCTCGCGCCAGCGCCACGCGTTGCCTCTGCCCGCCGGAGAGGATCGTCGGCCAATCGCCGGCGCGGTCCGCCAGCCCGACGCGTTCTAGCGCCCACGCGACGCGGTCGGCACGGTCGCGCGGCAAGCCCAGTCCTACGTTCCTGGCGACGCGCTCCCACGGCAACAAGCGGCTGTCCTGAAACATCATCCGCGCACGCCGATTGAGCCCGCGGATCGGCGCTCCGTCCTGAAGCAGCTCGCCCTCCTGCACCATTTCCAGTCCCGCCAACAACCGCAAGAGCGTCGTCTTACCCGTCCCGCTGCGGCCGATCACGGCCAGAAACTCGCCCGAAGTCACTTCTAGATCGAGGTCGCGCAGCACTACACGCTCGCCGTAGCGATGCGTCAGGCGTCGCAACTGCAGCCGCACGCCCTTCATGGCTGGTTCGCCGCCTCTACGGGTCGCCAGGGCATGAGCCAGCGCTCTAAGAACCGCGTTGCCGCGTCGGCGCCCTTGCCCAGCGCGGCGTACAGCAGGATTGAGAGCACGACGACGTCGGCCTGGAGAAACTCGCGCGCGTTCATTGCCATGTAGCCGATCCCCGAGTCCGCCGAAATCGTTTCCGCCACGATCAGCCCCAGCCACATTAGTCCCAGACCGTATCGCACGCCGACCAAAATCGAAGGCAGCGCCCCGGGCAACACGATCCGTCGGATCAGTTCTAACTGTCCCAGCCCATGCACGCGGCCCAGCTCGATCAGGCCCGGATCGACGCTTCGCAACCCGTGCAGCGTGTTGATGTAGAGCGGAAACACGACGCCCAGCGCCACCAACGACACCTTCGCCGTCTCGCCGATTCCCAGCCACAAGATGATCAGCGGAATCAGCGCCAAATGCGGAACCGCGCGCGCCATTTGAATCGTCGTGTCCAACAGCCGCTCGCTGCGACCTGACAACCCGTTCAGCATCCCGAGCGTCAACCCCAGCCCGCCGCCCAGCAGCAAGCCGACCACCGCCCGCCGCGCACTGACGGCCACGTTGATCGGCAATTCTCCGGAGGCCGTCAACCGTATCGCCGATCAATGCTGGCGTCGGCCAGCTTATCCGCGTCGCCAGGCGCTGAAATCCCCAGTTGCGGGAACAACAATTCCGCCGCCCGGTACGCCTCTTCCAAGTGCGGGTAGCCCGACAGGATGAACGTGTCGATCCCCAGATCGGCATACTCCCGCATGCGGGCCACCACCTGATCGGGATCGCCCACCAGCGCCGTCCCCGCGCCGCCGCGAACCAGTCCGACGCCCGCCCACAGGTTCGGCCCCACCACCAGCTTCGTACGATCGCCGCCGTGCAGTTCGGCCATGCGGCGCTGGCCTTCCGACTGGACCCGCGCAAGATTCGCCTTCGCCGCGGCGATCGTTTCGTCGCTTACATGCTGAATCAGCTCGTCCGCCGCGGCCCACGCCTCGCGCTCCGTCTCGCGGACGATCACATGCAGGCGGATGCCGAACCGCATCGTGCGGCCTTGCTCCGCGGCGCGCTGCCGCATGTCGTCGAGCTTCGCGGCCACCTTCTCCGGCGGCTCGCCCCAGGTGAGATACACGTCGACATGCTTTGCGGCTACATCGTGCGCGGCGGGCGAAGAACCGCCAAAGTACAGCGCCGGATACGGCCGTTGCAGCCCCGCCACCGAAAGCTGCCCGCCGAACGACTGCAGGTGCTTGCCCTCGAATTGCACGCGATCGCCGCGGAGCAACCCGCGCCACACTTCCAAGAATTCGTCCGTCAGTTCGTATCGTCCGTCGTGATCGAGCGTGATGCCGTCGCCGGCCAACTCGTCGGCGTCGCCGCCCGCGACCACGTTGATCAGCACTCGGCCATCGCTGAACCTATCGAGCGTCGCCGTCATCCGCGCCGCCTGGCCCGGCGTCGTCAGCCCGGGCCGCACCGCCACCAGGAATTTGATGTGCCGGGTCGTCGGCGCCAGGAGCGACGCCGTCACCCACGCGTCCTCGCAGCCGCGACCTGTCGGCAGCAGTGCACCGGTGTAACCCAATTGGTCGATCGCCGAGGCAATCTGCTGGAGGTATCCCAGCGTGATCGCCCGTGCGCCAATCGGCGTGCCTAAGTATCGCCCATCGCCAAACGTGGGGAAAAACCAAAAGATTTCCATAGTCGCGGTTACTCGTTTGTCCTGTGTAGTCCTCGCGTTCCGCGTGAGGCGTTCTTCTTGCGGCGCGCGAAGTCACGATTGAATCAACATTCGATTCTCATTCCGCGGAGAATGATTTCGGCAGGGCCGCCTCCCGCACGTCAATCGCCTTGGGGATCAGTCCCAATTCTAGAAACGCATCGGCCACCTCTTGCTGCTCGGCCAGGACCTCGTCCCCAATCAAGGCGACGCCGTACCCCTTGCGATCGATCGCGCGCTGCATCACTTCCACCCGCAGGCCCAATTCCGCCGCCATTATTTTAGCAACCTCGGCCGTGTTCTCCTTTGCCCATTCGCCCTCGCGATCGAGCGCGTCGACGATCGCGCGAATCGCCTCCGGCCATTCCTCGACCAGCCGTCGCGACGCCAAGTGTATCTCGCGGTTCGCCACGATACCCTCGCCATCCGCCAGCACCTGCGCGCCGGCCGTTAGTTCTGCCTCGGCGAAATATGGGTCCCACACGGCCCAGGCGTCGACCGACCCGCCTTCAAACGCCGCCCGCGAGTCCGAGGGAGGAAGATACACTTTCTCCACGCTGTCGTAAGGGACGTTCGCCGCGGCGAGCGCCCGCACCAACAGAAAATGCACGTTCGATCCCTTGTTCAGCGCTACGCGTTTCCCCGAGAGGTCGCTCACAGAATTCAGCGGCGAACCGGCGGGCACGACAATCGCCTCGGCATGCACCCGAGCAGGTTCGCACGCCGCGTATACGAAATCCACGCCGGCCGCCTGCGCGAGAATCGGTGGCGCATCGCCCACATGGCCAAAGTCGATCGCCCGCGCGTTGAGCGCCTCCAGCAACTGCGGACCCGCGGGAAAGCCGACCCACTCGACGCGCAGCCCCAGCCGCTCCATGTCCGGCTCGAGCCCACCGCGAAGCCGAAGTAGGTTGAGCGTGCCCGCTTTTTGATACCCAATGCGGACGACTTTAGAAGGCGCATCGCTCGACGCCCCGCATCCGCAGCACGCAGCCACCGCCGCCGCGAGCACGCAGCGCATCAGCCCGTCGGCGAATCGGCTCGGGTTTTCAAGCGGTGGCCGTCGTCGCATCATCAAGTGTATAGTGCCGATTAGATTTTCTGGGCCGCGACGAAAGGACAGCCAGCAATGCCAAGCGCTCATTTTACCACAGACCTTGCCGCGGCCATCGAGGCCCGGCGTTCCATTCGCAAGTACCTGGCCGAGCCCGTCGATCAGTCTGAAATTCTCGATATTCTGTCACTCACGGGTCGCGCTCCCTCGGCCTGGAACCTTCAGCCGTGGCGATTCATTGCGGTAGTTGACCCCGAGACCAAAACCGCCCTCCAACAAATCGCCTACGGCCAGCCCCAAGTCGGCGCCGCGCCTGTCGTTCTCGTGCTTTACAGCGACATGGTCGACGCCCTCGCTCACCTCGACGACATCCTACCGCCTGAAGCCGCCCCGCCGGCGCGCGAGAAAATTCGTGCGAACATCACCGACTACTTCCAAACGCTCACGCCCGAGCAGCGCGACGCTTGGGGCCGCTCCCAAGCTGGCATCGCACTGGGTTACCTGCTCCTCATCCTCGCCTCGCGCGGCTACGGCACGTCACCCATGCTTGGCTTCGACCCACCGGGCGTGCGACGCCTATTCGACCTGCCCGACCACGCCGAAATCGCCGCCCTCATCGCGTTCGGCAAACCCGCCGACGACGGGCGCAGATCGACTCGCCACGCGGTACAGTCGATCACTCGAGTTCTCTAAACTTCCGGCCAACTCACACGCACGCCGTCAAAATGCTAAACGGAGGACGTGGACAGTGAATGCATTTTCGGCGACAACAATTGTCCGACGAGCCAATTGCCGCTGCCCTCTTACTAGATAATAGTCCGCCAGACGGGGAAATTGCAACTTGAGCTGCCCGCGAAACGCTGCGTATTCGCATGCCCATTTCACGGGGCAGGCTCGCGTACGGCCTATTTGAACTCACTTTCCAAAAGGGCGTTGGCCTGCGAATGTACCCGGCCGTCCCAGGCGTATTTGCGAATTAAATGTGCGGCCATGGGGAGAGACTGACGCCATTTTCCCCGGCAAGCTGCCGGCCGATACACGATCTGACGTTTGATAATCCCTACCCGAACCCCCTCCCTTCACGGGAGGGGGATCTGTACCCTTAAACCGACCATGCTTAACTTTTCTTGGCCCATCGACGGCTCCATTGTGGGCGTGTACCTGCTGGCGACGATGATCGCCGGCCTGATGGTGCGCAAGTACGTCCAAAACGTCGACGACTTCATCGTCGCCGGCCGCGCCATGGACCTGCACTTGGGCATCGCCTCCTTGGCGGCCACCGAGTTCGGCATCGTCACCTGCATGTACGCGGCGCAAAATGGTTACGAAAAAGGATTCGCCGGCGCCACGCCCGGGATTCTCATGGCACTGGCCATGTTCTTCGTCGGCGCCACCGGCTTTTGCATCGAGCCGCTGCGAGCCGCGGGCGTCAGCACCATTCCCGAACTGTTCGAACGCCGCTTCGGCCTGGGCGTCCGCTGGGCGTCCGGCGTCGTCATCGTGGTTGGCGGTCTGCTCAACATGGGGGTCTTTCTACGCATCGGCGGCGAGTTTCTGGTCTTCGTGTCGGGCCTGAATCCCGACTATCTCGAGATTGTGATGACGGTGCTGCTGGTGGGCGTCGCCATCTATACGATTCTCGGCGGAATGCTGTCGGTGCTCGTGACGGACTACCTACAGTTCATCGTGATGAGCATGGGGCTGGTGGCCATTACGCTGCTGATATTATTTAAGGTGGGCTGGAGTTCCCTCGTCGAGACGGTCCAGGCTAACCACGGCGCCGGCGGGTTTAACCCCTTCGCCAACGACGCGATGGGCGTCCCCTACGTCCTATTCAACGCCATTTTTGCGTTGGCCACCGTTCTTACCTGGCAGACGATCGTGCAGCGAGTCTTGTCCGCGAAAGACAGTGCCACCGGACGTCGCGTATTTACTCGCACCAGCTTTTTCTTCGTTTGCCGCTTTATCATCCCCGGAATTTGGGGGATTGCCGCGCTGGCCATGCTCGGATCCGAGGCGGCCGCGTCGGACGGCTCGCTCTATGCGATGCCCAAGTTCTTGAGCCTGACGGTGCCGACGGGATTGATGGGGCTGCTCGTCGCGGCGATGTTGGCCGCCGACATGTCCACCGACTCCGCGTATATGCTCTCGTGGAGCAGCGTGATCTACAACGACGTGCTCGCGCCCTTTCGCCGTCGCCGGCCCTGGTCCGAGCGAGTCGGCCTCTTGGTCAATCGCGCGTTGGTCGGCGCCATCGGAATCTTCCTGCTGCTGTACGGGTTGTGGTATCCGCTCAAGGGCGATCTGTGGACCTACATCACGGTGACCGCGTCCATATACTTGAGCAGTATGTCGGTGTTGCTGATCGCCTGCTGCTATTGGACTAAAGCGAACAATTGGGGCGCCATCGCGGCGATCGCCTGCGGCGCCGTCGTCCCGATCGCGTATCTCATCCTCGAGCAGGTCCCCGCTACGCATGAGTTCGCGCGACGCATCGGCCCCTATTGGTCCGGCCTCGCTGCGTACGCGCTCACTGGCGCGGCGATGGTCGTCGGTTCTCTTTTGAAAGCTGCGTTCGCAACGGACCCCTCACCACCGAAAGGCCAGACATGAGCCACCCATTTTGGCTGCTGCTTTCGATTGCGTGTTTGGTCTGGTATTCGACGATCACTATTTACGTCGCGGTGAAGGGCGCCTCGGACATCGTCGCCATGCTGAAAACTCTATCGCCGCCAGAGGACGCCGATCGCGCTCCGACCCTTGCAGGGAGGGGTTAGGGGAAGGATTCTCGATCGCCATTTACATCGGAAACTCCGGCGCACCTGCGATCGACGTTTTACGATTGCGTACCCTCGAATCTTCGTCTCACCGTCTCAGGAACAATCTATGTCGCCCCGCGTCTCATCCGGCTCTATTACCCACTTTACCCGCCGCGGCTTCGCCGCTTCGAGCCTTGCGTCGTTGGCCGCATCGCGAGTCGTCGGCGCCGAGCAGGAAGCCGACGGCGCCTCGAACAACTCGCGGCTGAAGCACGGCGCCACCATCCTCTTCCAGGGCGACTCGATCACCGACGCGAAGCGCAGTCGCGGCGCCGTCGAGGCCAACTCGCAACCCGCGCTCGGAGGAGGCTACGCCTGGCTAGCCGCATCGCAGCTCCTGGTCGACCGAGCCGACGGCGGTTTGGAAATCTTTAATCGCGGCGTCAGCGGCGACAAAATTCCCGACCTCGCCGCCCGCTGGCAAGCGGAATGCCTCGACCTGAAGCCCGACGTATTGAGCATCCTCATCGGCGTCAACGACATCTGGCACAAGCTCGAAGG
>JBGSYU010000118.1:0-6434 GCA_041750715.1 Lacipirellula sp. | reverse complement strand
CCGGCTCCTTAGCCATGAGCTGCTCGACGTGCTTGAGCGCGGCGTGGGGCTGCTCGGAGGCGACGAGCTTGGAGATTTTCTCGATGTCGGCGGCGAGATCGGTGCAGCAGAACTTGAGCTTCTTGCCGCTGCCGCAAGGGCATGGAGCGTAGGGATCGACGGCCATGGCGGCGGGCCTCAAATTCGGAATGGTGAAGTCGGAATGAATCGAGTGCGTTCATGGTATCACAGCGGGTATTGATGGACGACAGGGTGCGCTCCGACTCCGAAACGCCGCCGCAATCCGGGCGCATTCTTTTTGTCGTTTTGTCATTTTGTCGCCAACTCGATTTTTGGCGACACAAATCGTAACTCTTGACCTTGCGGCAATTTGGGGCGGCCCGGAATGGCCGGGGCCTTCAGGTTGTCGCAACGCGATCGGCGTCGGCGAGGTTTGGCACCGTTTTGGAGGGTTCAATTATCAAAGAGCTTCCCGCGCATAGCATCGGCGCGATTGGATTCGAACGTAGCAGAAGGCGCGGACACTTTCAGTAAGAATTTGATATTCTTGCGGCGATCAACCTCTTGCGGCTAGCGCCACTCCGGTAGGCGAAGGCGCCAACCTGAGCCACGCGCGCATTGTCGATTGCCGCCGCAGATTGCGTGAAAACTTTCAAAGGAGAAATGGAATGGCAGGAGTCGACCCCAATAAGTTCTGCGTGCTTTGTCGAGCTCGGCAGCCCGGTAATCTCGACGCCACGCGCGACATTTACCGATTTTACTGTAAGAATTGCGGCGACTATTCGATTTCCGAAGAAGCAGTCGACGTTTTGCAGACGTTTCCGACTTCGGATCATTGGCGGCTCGCTGGCGTAGCGCGCGAGGCAACTGACCGCAACGCTGAACGGACGCGGATCCTCAGTGACAACATCGACTCACTTCTCTCTCAAGCTCCTAAAGCATTCGATGTTGCAGAGAAAGCTCGCAAGCTGCTCAGCGTAGTTGCGCGACGTTCGAGGTCCCCTGGTGACGCCGTTAAACTCCCGTACTCTAACTCGACTACACTCGCCTATGCATCCAACGACAACGAATTTCATTATTTGACTCGCTATCTAGAGCAGCTTGGGTGGGCGGAGCGAACCGCGCTCGTCGATGAGGTTCAATTAACACTCACGCCGCACGGCTGGGAGGAAACCGGCGCGAAGCGGGGCCTTGATTCGATTAAGGCGTTCGTCGCCATGTGGTTCGACAAGTCAATGACGCCCATCTATACGGAAGGCTTCGCAAAAACCATTGAAGAAGACTGCGGCTTTCGACCAGTGCGGATCGATCTAGAGGAACACAACGATGATATAGTCGACCGCGTTATCGCGGAAATCAACGAGTCGCGTTTTGTTGTGGCTGATCTGACCGGCCATCGCAACGGCGTTTATTTCGAGGCCGGATACGGGAAGGGCCTCGGGCTGCCAGTAATCTGGACGTGCCGCAAGGACGACGCGAAAAACTCTCACTTCGACGTGGAACACTACAGCCAGATTCGGTGGACTGACGCGGCCGACTTGCGTAAACAGCTACAGGCCCGCATTCGCGCGACCATAGGCCGCGGGCCGATGGCAGTGACAAACTGAATGGGCCCGACGTCAGCGTGCCCCGGTAGTCGCGGACGGCAACCGGGGCCACTCGCCGGCCATGCCGAAACGATCGCAGGCCCACGCGGGGCTGTAGGTATGGAGTTCGCGCTAAGCCGCAAGCGGCTGGCGCTACTCTATGCCGGCTAGGACGGCGCGCTTGGCGGCGATGAGGGCGAGCAGCGCTTTTTGCGGGTCGGCGAATTTGCGCAAGCCTTCTTCCATGAGGGTTTGCTCCAGGTGCTTCTGGTCAACCTTCGCGGCGATTTCGGCCAGGACTTCGGCCGGCGGCAGGTCGTCGATCGTGCGGCGGAAGGTGCGGCCGCTGGACTGCACGGCTTCGTTGGTCGCGGGCGGGTTGGTTTGAATGTCGCTGCCCACCAACGCCTCGACGTACTTCCAGGGCGGGTCGGACGGTTTTTTCGTTCCGGTGCTGGCGAAGACGATTTCCTGCTTGAGCGGCGTGGGGTTGGCGGCCCAGAACGCTTGGTTCGCATGCCACATGTGCTTGGCGTTGACGATGCCGACCATGCCTTGGGCGGCGGGGGAGAGGGAAGGGACGTACTTCTCGGTGTACACGTCGACGCGCGAGATGAAGATGCTGTAGACGCTTTTGAAGCTATCGAGGTTCTTGCGCCGCTGGGCGCCGCGCCAAATGGCGTTTCGGGCGGCTTCGTATTGCCGCATGGAGAAGACTAGGGTGACGTTGAGCGCTAAGCCGCGAGCGGCGAGGGGTTCGAGGGCGTCTAGTCCGGCGGGGGTGGCGGGGACTTTGATCATGCGGTTGGCGCGATCTTTGGACCAACGCGTGCCGAGCTCGACGTACCGTGCGACACGCTGGTCGTGCGGCAGTGGCGCGGCGACGTCTTCCAGCAGCGGGTCGAGTTCGAAGCTGACGTAACCGTCGTCGCCGCCGGTGTCGTTCCAGACGGATTGAAACGCCGCTTGGGCGGTTTCGACGACGCGGTCGGTAAGCGCCCACGCGGCTTCGGCGTCGGTGAGGCCGTCGGCGCTCATCAGCTTGCTTAGGTCATCGTCGTACCGACCGGTCTTGACGAGGTCTGCGATGATGATGGGATTGGAGGTGGCGCCGGTGGCGCCGAGCGCGCGATTCACCTTAACGAGGTCGGGATCGACCGAGTCGAGCCAGAGCTTGGTACCGGCTTGGATGATGGACGCGAGGGGGCTGGGCATTTGCGAAATCCTCCAGAGCACACGTTGACCGCTACAAATTCTAAGACTTAACCACAGAGAGCACAGAGGTCGCCGAGAAAAGACAGGTGCAAATGCGGAACTCATTCCCGACTCTTTCTCTGTGTTCTCTGTGTGCTCCGTGGTAACGCGTTTGTGTATTGCGTCCGTCGGTGCAAGCACGCCTGTTAATCTACGCAATTTGCCGGTGATTCGCGAGCGGCGGGGGAGTCTTCCGGATGTTCCAGGTGCAACGTTTTTAGCGATTCTGCCGGTTATTCCTACATGGCCGGCGGGGGGCGGACGATGAAACTGTTGTGCAAACGGCGGCGCGGGCTGCGCGGCTGGGGGATCGTTTTGCGAGGAGAATGTCCGGTGAAAAACTTCAGTGCACTTCTGGTCTTAGTGCTGCTGGCCTCGGCGGCTCCGCGGGCGGCGGGGCAGGAGGAGCAGACCGGGCCGAGCCTGGCGGGCGACTTGCCGCCGTCGCTCGAAATGGGCGACGACGACTCAATCATGACGCTGCCCAGCGGCAAGAAATCAACCGATGACCAGCCGCTCGAACCGATCGCGGAGTCAATTGCCGCCGGCGAGAACGACGATCCGCTCGCAGGGTCGATCCTGAGCGAGCCGATGCACCTATTGCAGGGATGCCCCTCGTATTTTGAGAGCTCCGGAACGTGGCTCGAACGCGGCTTTTGGTACGCGGAAATGGATTACTTGTTCCTGAATCGCAGTTGGGATCGCAAGGGCTTGCAGTTGGCGTTCGAAACGACCATTGACACCGTGCCGACGGGACCCATACCAGTCGACGGTACGAATGAGCTTCGTATTCGCGGCGAACGCCCGGGCGCCGAAGGCGTGGGGCGATTGACGCTGGGACGATTCCTCTTTCGGGACGCGTCGAATCGGGATCACTCGACGGAGGTGAGCTGGACCGGAGGCGGCGAGTGGTCGACCTCGGGTTCGCTGAACGCTTCCACTCCGCCAGGCTTGGAGATACCCGTTTACATCGACCGCGTAAATCCGTCGTTTACCGGCGCCCGGTCGATGGCGTTCAGCTACGACAGCGAACTGAACACGGCCGAGTGGAATTACAATGTCAGGCAGCGGATGCGTCGCGATCAGCTCTTGCTGCAACCGAGCGGCGAATGGGTGCGCGCGGCGACGCCGACGAGGACGCTGTCGTTCTTAACGGGATTGCGCTACGTAGATCACCGCGAATCGCTGAATTTCAGCGCGACGGATATTCAAGTATCGGCCACTGATCAGGAAAACGGCGTTTATGTCGTCAACACCGAAAACAACATGTTCGGCGGCCAGTTTGGCATGTCGTACACCCACGAAACGGCGCGATGGAGCTTGGGCTTCAACCTCAAAGGCGGGCCGATGTGGAACCGCATCGACTTGAATTCTCGCTTCCAAGTAGGCGAAACCACCATTCTTAACAGCGGCGTGACCAACAGCGAAGAGGACGACCTGTCGTTCTTCGGGGAGGCCCAACTGGTGGGCAAGTGGCATCTCCGACCTAACGTGTCAATTCGCGCCGGACTGGAGCTGTTATTCGTCGACTCGATTGCGCTCGCACCGAACCAGATCAACTTCATTCCAGGCGGGTTCACCCAGATTGCGGCGAGCGGTGACAGCACATACCTGGGCACGACATTCGGCATCGAGTCGTATTGGTAAACGTGGCTGCCGGCTGGGTGCGGAGGGCGAAGCTCCTGCTGGGCCGCCTGACCGTGCTGCGGCTCGGCGGGAGCCTCGCCCTCCCGGCTGCCACATTCTTAGCGCGAGTCCGGCCTGGATGGCCGGGCTATCTTGGCGTCGGTCGGCGTAGACTCGGGCTGCGATTCGCGTTAGCTTAGTTGCTGGCATTCAGTGGGCCTGATGGGGCTGGTGCGCTAGCATGGAGGCGCCGGCGCGAGTTTTGCCCCTGGGTGTTTCGTTGACGCTCTTGCGCCGCTGGACCTCGTGCGATTGTCCGTCATGCCGAAGCAACCTTCGTTCTTGGCCCGCTACACGTTGGGTCAGCCCAACTATCTGTTGATTGCGTTGGCGGTCGCTTTTCTCATCGCGCTTGCGCCTCGCGGGGCCTACAACGCGCTTTGCAGTAATTCGAATAACGTCGACGGCTGGCTGCCGGCAGCTCAGAAGGCGATCGTCGATCTCGATTGGTTCCGCGAGCAGTTCGACGGCGATCAGTTCGTGTTGGTGAGCTGGGAGGGTTGCACGCTGGCCGAAGCGGGCAAGTTGCAGCGCGTCGCAAGAAAGCTTGCGCCAGAGGAGGCGCCGGCGGGTCCGGCGAAGGCCGCCACGGAAATGCGGCTGTTCGCTCGGGTGGCGACGGGGCCGGACATTCTCGACCAGTTAATGGCGCCGCCGTACAGCCTGCCGCAGGAGGCGGCGATATCTCGGTTGGAAGGGGCGATGATTGGTAAGGCGCCTGGCGGCGCGCGAGGGGGCGACCCGGCCACGCGGACGACTTGCCTGGCCGCCTATCTTTCGCCCTGGGCTAGCGAGAACGAAGCGGTGCGCCGGCAGGCGATCGATCGCATCCGCGAAGTTGCCTCGGCGGAAGCCCATATCGATCCGGCGAGCATCCGCATGGCGGGGCCGGGCATCGACGCGATTGCGATGGACGACGCCAGCCAAAGCACGCTGCTGCGATTCGGCGCGGTCGCCGCGATCGCGGGGTTGGCGATCGGCACTTGGCGGTTGCGGAGTTTCGCGCTGGCCGCGTTGGTGACGGCAGTGGCCGTGGTGAGCGCGGCGGCGAGCCTGGCGATCGTGTTTTACTTCGGCATCGTCGAAGTGCTCGCGCTCGGAAGGGTGGCCCCGCTGCTGGGGCGGGCCGATGCGTTGGTGCTGGCGATCCCCGCGGTCGCATATCTCTTGTCGATGTTGGCGTCACTGCGATTGGTTTACAACTATCGCGATGCGCGACTGAACGGCGGCGCGGAAGGCGCGGCCGAGCGTGCGGTTGCGGATGGCTGGCCTCAGTGGGGAGTGATTGCACTGTTGGTCGCGGCGGCGTTGGGCACGCTATGCGTTAGCGATCTGTTGCCGGCGCGTAGGTTCGGACTGTTCGCGGGGCTGGGCGCGATGGCGAGCATCGGTCTGGCGCTGTCGCTCGTGCCGGTGTTCTTGCATCGCTTTCCGCCTTCGGAGCGCGCGATCGCACTGTTGGCCGGTGAGAACCGCCGAGGCGCCCCGCCGAGGTGGCTCAATGACCTGTTTGAAGTTGGAACCGCGGGGCGTATGGCCATGCTGGTCGTCGGCGCCCTTGCGTTGGCGGCGGCGGGCTGGGGGGTGACGAAGCTCGACGCATCTCCGCGCTTGCCGGCGCTGGCCAGCGGCCGTTCGCAACTGATGCAGGACTACGCGTGGTTCGATGAACATGTGGGAAACGCCGTGCCGATGGAGGTGGTGCTGACCGTGCCGATCGAGCGGCGCCGCGAGGCTAGCGAGCCGGCGGAGGCGGATGGGCAGCAATATCGGCTAACGCTTCAGGAATGCATGGCGTTGATGCGCGATCTGGAGCGCCGCATCGGCGCGCTGTCGCAGGTAAGCGCGGTGCTTTCACCGGCGACGGCGATGCCCGCGGCTGAGGCGCTCGCGATGATGTTCGTCGCT
>JBGSYU010000117.1:0-2045 GCA_041750715.1 Lacipirellula sp. | reverse complement strand
GCCTTCATCTGCGAATCGGCGGTCGTCGACGATAAAGGACGACTCGCCGCGGCGAAATTGGCGGAGACTTGCGCCGTGCGCGCCACGGTGACGGCCGAGGTGTACGAGAAATTGCGTTTCGGCGAGCGCGCCGGCGGGGTGCTGGCGGTCGCGAAGACGCCAGCGAGGAGGCTGGATCAACTACGGCTGCCGGCCGCTCCTTTAATTGCGGTGATCGAGGGGGTTGAAAAGCCCGGGAATGTGGGGGCCGTGCTGCGAAGCGCGGATGGGGCCGGCGTCGATGCGGTGGTGATCGCCGATCCGCGGACGGACATGTTTAATCCGAACACGATTCGGGCGAGTTTGGGGACGGTGTTCAGTGCGAATGTTTGTGCGGCGACCGGTGAGGAGGTGCTCGCATGGGTGCGAGCGCTCAACTTGCGCGTCGTTGCAGCGCGGCCGGATGCGCAACTGCTGTATACCGAGGTGGATTATTGCGGCGGCGCGGCGATTGTGTTGGGGAGCGAGGCGGAAGGGCTAAGTCCCAAGTGGCGACACGCGAGCGTGACCGGCGTGCGGCTGCCGATGCGCGGGAGGGCCGATAGTTTGAACGTATCGGCGACGGCGGCGGTGCTGTTTTACGAGGCGCAGCGGCAGCGCCAGTTAGCCCCCGGTCAGTGACCGGGGGCTAAATAACGTCAGATCGGGGCGTCGAGCTTGGCGACGAGCTCGCTGCCGGCGTCGTTAATTTCGCGGACCGGGGCCCAGTCGTTCTTGTAATCGACGGGGGCGAATTTCACGGCGGAGGCGCCGTAGGCTTTTTCCAGGCCGGTGCCTTCCCACTTGAATCCCAGCAGAGTTTCGCGGATGCCTTCGCGCAACTCGGGCGTGAGATTGTAGGCGTAGCCGATGACGCCGGGCGGATACGGGTCGGACTCGTAGATCGTACGCACGGCGTCTTCTTCGACGGCGCCGCTGGCAATCATCCGGTCGAGAATGTCGCTGGCGACGGCGGCGGCGGAGAACTTCTTGTCGGCAATGCCTTTAATGGAATTCTCGTGGCCGTAGGAGAAGCCCCACGAATAATCGCGTTCGGGCTGCAACTGGTGCTCCTTCATGAGCGTGACCAGCGCGGCGGTGCAGCCGCTGTTAGAGCGCGGGCGGACGAAGGTCATGCGGGCGCCTTTAAGATCTTTCACTTCTTTAATCGCGCTGTCGGCGGGGACGATGATCTTCATCGAGTACTGGAACTTGCCGTCTTCGCCGGCCGAACAGGCGATGGGGACGAATCCGGCCTCGTTCACGGCCGAAGGAACTTCCCCGGTGCCGAACGCGGTGACGTGCAACTTGCCGTTTTTGAGGGCCCGCAGTTGTTCGTTCGCGTCGTTGTATTCGACGAGGTTCACATCGCGACCGAGGCGCTCTTCGAGCGCGGCGATGAACTCTTTCCACGCGGCCGCTTCACCTTCGGTGTCGCTGGAGGCGAAGTAGGAGAAATTGATTTTCTGGGGGTCGATCGACTGGGCGGCGTCGGCCGGCGAGTCGGCGACGAGATCGCCGTCGCCGTCGGCGTAGTCTTTATTCAGCCTGGCGGCGGCGCCGGCGTCGCCTAGCAGTCGCGCGGCCATGGTGCGTTCGAGGTTGGCTTGGGCGTCGGTTTCTAGGCTGCCGCTGTAAAGGACGGCAGCCCAAAACGCTAACACGACAGGCACGACCAGCAGCAGGACGCGGCCGATGGAGAAGGTATGTTTGGGGGGGACGTCGGACTCGGACATGGCGGCACCTATTCTTTAGGCAAGGCGAGGAGTGACGGTACGCGCGCCGGGGGCGGGGACGCCCCGACTCGCTGTGGGATTAGCATACCTCCGGCGACGGGGATTTCAATGAATTCCCTCCCGGTGGGCGAGTCTCTCCGAGACTCGCAGCCGGCCTCGGAGAGACCGGCCCACACTACGTTTCGAGCTGCCTCGCGGCGGTGAGCGTGTTTACCAGCAGCATTACGCGGGTCAGCGGCCCGATGCCGCCGGGAACGGGGGTGAGGCGGCCGGCGACGGGCGCCGCGGACG
>JBGSYU010000116.1:0-3220 GCA_041750715.1 Lacipirellula sp. | reverse complement strand
CGGTCGCGCGGCGCCGGCGGGTTCCCAATTGCCGCCCGAGCCATCGGCCGACGACAGCGGAATGGCCGGGCGGCGGCCTTCGCGGCGCAAGTGGTCGGTTAGCTTGTGGCTGGCGATGGTGAACAGCCAGCTTTCCAAAGGCCGCCGCGGGTCGTAATTCGGCAGGCTCGTCAGGAAGCCGATGAACGTCTCCTGCACCACGTCCTCGCTCGCCGCCCGGCGTCGCAGTCGGCTATCGACGAATGACAGCAGCCGCCCCTCGTACTGCGCGATGAGATCGCTCCACGCCTCGGGCTTGCCGCGGCGGATCGACTCGACCAGAAGGGCGTCGGAGTGTGTGGAGGTGGGCATCGCGCGGACGCGAAGATGAATAACGGTTGGTTTCGGTGACGGAGCGCCCTACGGACGTCAGACTGTTAAGAGCAGAGCGACAACCGCGATTATGGCCGCCGGCACGCCGAGAAACAACCGCTTCGTATAATACCCCCGCGTCCAGGTGTCGACTTTGAGCAAGCCGAACACAAAGCCGACCACCGCGACCGCAAACGCGGCGGCGCCGCTCACCATTTCAATCCGCTCCACCCGCGCATAGTCCCGCCAGCGGCTCAATAAGTACTGGTCCTGGGCCTCGTTGAACTCCAGCAGTGCGTGCGCCCGCTTCATCTCGCCGACGGACGTGTCGAGCGTCTCGACGTAGTCGTCCTCCGGGCACAGTTCGGAAAGAACATACCCGATGCTGACGCCCATCAACTCCAGCCGCGGCGTCGATACGCCGCGGCGCCCGCCGTGGGCCGCAGACGCCAGTTCTTGAACTCGACCCTGCACGATGTTGCGAAGCTTATCCTGTAATTGGACGTAGCATTCTTGCACGGTGACGAACGGATCGGTCGACACGACGACGCGCCGCGTATTGCCGACGAGCTTCGGCGGGCGGTCAACCCATTCGGGGCGCTCGCCGGTCGTGTATGATCTGGCCCGTGGCGCCGCCTCAGCGGCCGCCGGCCCCACATCGGCTGGCCCCGCCCCTTGCGCACGCATCGCCGACTGCCAGCGCTGGAGCAGCATCGTATCCTTCTGCGGCGTGAATTCGATGAGGGCGTGGGCGCGCTTCAGCTCGCCCGTGGAATTGTTCACCGTTTCAACATATGTGCCTTCCGGGCAAAGCTCGCGGAGAATGTAGTCGGGGCTGATGCCCATGTCAACGAGCATCGGGCTGTTGACCACCGATCGTCCCGTGGCTTGCCTGGCCAACTCGCGTACCCGGTCCGCGACGGCGAAGCGAAGTCGTTTTTCTAAATGAACGTGGCACTCCTGGATCGTCTTCAACGCCTCCGTCGAGACGACGACGCGGCGCGTGTCGCCGGCGCGCTTCGGCGGGTTGTCGATCCAATCGGGCCTCGGCTTGTCGGTTAGGGCGACCGGCGGCGCCTCGGCCACCGAAGTAACTCCATCGGCCTCGGCTGTACCAGCCTTCGGCGTCGCGGTCGTAATCGCCCTCGCCGCATTAATGAGCCAACCTTGCGTAAACGGATCGGCCGCCGGCGCCGTCGCCGAAAGGATCACCTTCGCGGCGTTTGCCAATTCGCGTTTCGTCTCCTCCACTTCGACGCCAGCAGGCGGATCGAGATTGATCTTCGGCTGCGTGAGCTTCGACCAAATCGTCTCGATCGATTCCTGAGGAATCACTCCGTCCCCGCGGCTGTACACCTCCTGAAACACCTTCGCCACATCTTGCTGCACGCGCTGAACGTCTAAGGGCGTCTTCGATATTTGGGCGTCGCTCCCGCTCCAGACATTGTTCGTTGGCGAACGACTCTCTCTCGGGGAAATCAATTGCGGCATCGGCTCGGTCACTTCCGCGTAACGGTTTGAACTCCCCCAAAACGTACCACCCATGAGCAACATCGCTGCGAAGCCCGCGACGGCCCACCCCTTGCCGGACCCGCCGCCGCGCTTGGCGCGCTTTAACACGATGAACGCCACGATGAGCGCTAAGAGCGGGGCGCCCAGGATCCAGAGTCTGATCTCCGAGTGCGTGCTATAACTACCGCTCCAACCGCCGCCGTTCGCGGATCGCACGATCGAGCGAAAGCCATCGCTCCCGCGCTGCCGCACCTGCATGCCGTCCGGGTAGGTTTCCAGCGTCGATCCGTCCGGGGAAATCTGCACGAAGGCGTCGTCCATTTGCGCCGCCATTCGTTGATTCCGCAGAATCTCGAACTGCTCCGTTTGCTGGAGGGCGGCTTGATTTTGGATTTGAGACCGCTGAGCGTCTATAGGATAAGCCCAGTCGGCCGGCAGCGGAGTAGGTCGCTCGCTGACGCGAGCAAACAACATCCCCAAAACCGCGATCCCAAGAACGCCCAAGGCGAACGGTCGCGCACGCCGACTAAACAGGCACCCTACGGCTCCCGCCAACGCAAGGATCAGAACCATCCCCAATGGAGCTACCATTTCACGCGGCCCTTTGAGCTAACTCGCGGCGCCGGCTCGGCGACAGCCAGGGACTCGATAGTTGAACCGTAAACGCAATGATGGCCGCCAATATCAGCCCCATCGGCTGTGGGAACCACCAGAAAAACGTCATCGCCCAGCCGACGAACGCGCTCCACGCGGTGAGCCAAAGGCTCACCCGCGCCGTTCGCGTCGATTCGCTCAGTCGCCACCAACGCAGCACGAGGAAGAGAAATGCGAAATACGCGGCGTACATTGCCACCGGCATCTGCACTGCCCCGGCGCTGTATCCCTGCTGAACATCGTTATACCGCTGGGAGAACAACTCCGCCGCGATCGAATCGCGCGGCCCCGGCGAGAAGTCGCGTGAGGTCGGTAGTTCGAGATACAACGATTGAGCTACCGCCCAGGCTACGATGCCCACCAAGGCGCCGAGCAGCAATTGGATGAACCGCAGCGGAGCGTGGTCCTCCATCCGGGCTTCCGCCAACTGGCCGGGGATCATCAGCGCCCAGCTCGCCGCCGTGGCGACCGTCGCCGTCCACAGGATCAGCTCTAGCGGCAGATCGGGCGCGAGAATCAAGCACGCCAGCAACGAGGCCACCGGCGCCACCACGCCGGCGGCGAGCATCGACCCAATGATCGAACTGGCACGGTCGCGGACCGAGCGCGAACTTAGCTCCGCATACGCCGCCTGCCGCCAGCCGGCATGCCCGCGGCGCTTCCACGGCGCGCGAGTGTCGTAGGGCGCCACGGGTTGCACGAC
>JBGSYU010000115.1:0-2921 GCA_041750715.1 Lacipirellula sp. | reverse complement strand
TTCATCGCGGAGGCCGCGGACAATTGCTGGGACCGTTTGCCGAATCGGGCGCGTAAACGCTTCACTGCTCGCGCCAAACGCTGGCTCAACTATCAGGCGGCGCGTTACATGACGCCCCAGCTGCTCGATGCGCGTGATCCGGCCGGCGACGTCCGGTCGTGGCTCACCGCCATCGCCGCACTCCTGCATGGCTGACGCCCTATTCACCCCTCATCCATTCCTTTCGGCGGCGATCACGCTTGCCACTCTTTGAGGAGTAAACGTCAATGACCCTATCTGAAGAACTGGCCGAATACGTCCGAGCCTGCTTCAGCGGGATCTGGATCGAAACCCACGAACCCGACGAAGCGCTGGCCGAGATCGGCCAGCTGTGTCGCGCCGAAGCCTGGCGGCTGGCCGCTTGGAATCTCGAAGCGGGGCTCCGCGTTGCCGGACACGCAACGGACGAGCCGCCCACAGCCCACGATCCACTGGCAGCCGTCCGCTCCGCGGAGCGCCTAGCCGCACGAGAGGGCGCTGGCCTGCTCGTCCTCGAAAACTTCCACCGCTTCCTAGGCTCCGCCGAGATCGTCCAGGCTGTCGCGCGGCAGATTCAACTGGGCAAGCAGCAGCGGACGTTCGTCCTTATCTTAGCGCCGCTGGTCGACCTGCCGCCCGAACTCGAAAAGCTCTTCGTCGTCCTGGAGCACCGGCTGCCTGGGCGCGAGCAATTACAGCAGATCGCCCAAGAGATCGCCTCCCAGGAGGGCGAACTGCCGACGGGCCTCGAACTGGAGGCAGTGCTCGACGCGGCCGCCGGGCTCACCCGCTACGAGGCCGAAGGAGCCTACAGCCTGTCGCTAGTCCGCGAGGGCCGGCTCGCGCCTAGCGTCCTCTGGAGCGTCAAGTCGCAGCAGCTCAAGAAGACCAGTCTGGTGTCGCTGCACGCGGGGACTGAACGCTTTGACGATCTGGGCGGACTGGAGGCGCTCAAGGCGTTCTGCCTGCGGGCGCTGCGGCGCCCCGGCTCGACTGTGTGCCGACCGCGGGGCGTGTTGTTAGTATCGCCGCCTGGTTGCGGGAAGAGCGCGCTGTGTAAATCGCTGGGGAACGAAGTCGGCCGGCCGACGTTGCGGCTCGACGTCGGCGCCCTGATGGGGTCGCTGGTCGGCGAGACCGAGCGGAACGTCCGCCGTGCTCTGGCGATCGCCGAGGCAATGCAACCTTGCTTGATTTTCGCGGATGAGATCGACAAGGGACTGTCGGGCGTGGCCGCAAGCGGTCAGACCGATTCGGGCGTCTCGGCGCGGTTGTTCGGCACGCTGCTCACCTGGCTCTCCGACCATACCAGCGACGTGTTCGTCGTGGCCACGGCCAACGACGTGTCGCGACTGCCGCCGGAGTTTACCCGCGCCGAGCGCTTTGACGGGGTGTTTTTCATTGATCTTCCTACCCGTTTGCAGAAGGACGCTATTTGGAAGATCCATCGCGAGAGGTTTGGGATTGGCGCAGAGCGGGCTCGGCCGGACGACGAGCTGTGGACTGGGGCGGAGATCTCGGCTTGCTGCCGGCTCGCCACGCTGCTGGACGTGCCGCTCACCGCCGCCGCGCAGCATGTCGTGCCGGTGGCGGTGTCGGCGGCTGAGTCGCTCAGTCGCTTGCGCACCTGGGCCAGCGGTCGCTGTCTGGCGGCGGACCGCGCAGGGATTTACCGCTTCGACTCGAAGCCTCGCCGGCGACGCGGGATTCGGCTTGATCCGTCGGACAACTGATTGGTAGGTGATTCAGGACGCTCAAAGCAGCTACGCGGACATCACCGACTCGGTCAGCGGTGCAGATCGCCGCGGCCACGCCTCATAGACTCCAACAGCGCCTAATACGGTCGTTTGCTGACGTGTTTCACTCGTCAACGGTTATCTGACACTTTCGGCAGCCCAGACGCTGGAAGACCGCCGCAGCCAAAATAAAGAGCAATGAAGTCCCCGGCTCGGGAACTGGAGCATTGGCGGCGACGGCCGGCGGGAGCGAACCCAACTGCCGCTGCCAAACGAGGAAGTCGTTGCCGTCGACGTCGCCGTCCGCGTCGGCGTTGCCTTGCATGTGCGTGCTGCCCGTGCCGTAGCCGTTCCGCCACCGCGTGAGGTCGTCGCCATCCACGTCGCCGTCCTCGTCGAAGTCGGCGGACTGAAATCCAGGCGCCACCACCGACAACACGCCAGTCGTGTAAAGCTGCGACGTGTTCCAAGCCGAGCCGTCGAGCGCGGGGAGATTGATTGATGCGAAGGTCCCACTGCGCGTGTTCCAGTCGAACAGGTCGAACGTGCTGCCCGCCACGGGGTTGAAGCCGTCGATGAGGGTCACATTCAGATCGCCCCCCAAACCGAGATTGCCGCTGGCGACGATCATGCCGCCCAGCGCCATCCTGAGGGTGTTGGTCGGACCGAACGTGATGCTGCCCACCGTGGCGATCGCGGGCGACAATCCGAGATCCAGCGTGCCGTTGAAGTTAACGTGGTTAAACGTGCCGACGCCTGCGACGTAGCCAGTGAACGTGAGCGGCTGGGTCGCCGAGTTGCCTTGGGCGACGCCGTTGACGACCGCCCGCTTGGCGAGTGTGTTCGTGGAGCTGATCGTGCCGAAGCCGGTGATCGCCTCGGCAAAGTCAACCACGAGACCGTTCGTGGCAGTCAGCGTGCCTGGGCTGGCGCCGCTGCCAAGTGTCGTTAAGTTTCCTAGCCCGACCGCGGCGCTGCTGCGGAGCGTGACGGCGAATTGCTTGGTCCGCAGCTCGCCCGAGTAATTGAATCCGGCCGGCGATGCAGCATCGCCCATGGCCAGCGCACCGCTGGCCTCGATCACCGAGCCCGATTCGCCGGACACTCGGGCATTCACCGCCCCGCTGCCCCGCAGATTCGCGCCGCTGCCCAGGGCCACGCCGTTGG
>JBGSYU010000114.1:0-9111 GCA_041750715.1 Lacipirellula sp. | reverse complement strand
AATGCCCACGCACGTCCAATTCGCGCTGGTGACGGCGTTTGGCCATGGATCGCGATCGTCAAGGAGCGCCCGCACAAATTCATTCACCAGGTGCGGATGCGATCCGCCGTGTCCGCCGCCTTGCAGGAACGACAAGTGCTCGGCGTCTTGAATCGAGCGGGTGAACACCCGAATCTCCTCCGGCAGCAGGTGCGCGAAGTCGGGCACTTCAACGCGGTCGGGAATCTCCGGCTCCGCGCGCTTCGCCGTATGGATAATATGCGGCTCGTGCTCGACGAGCGACCACTCAAACGATTTTTTCGAGCCGTACACGTCGAAGCTTTCGCGGTACTGCCGGGCCGTGTCGTAGAGAAATCGCCAGATGTGCGCGCTCACGTCGCTGTCGGCGATCTTGATGTGGCACGACTCGACGGCGAACGAATTGCCCGACTTCTCACGGATATCGTCCCGGACCTTGCCCGAACCAAAGCACGACACGTACTCGGCCCGTCCGTCGACCAGGCCCAGCACGGGGCTCACTACGTGCGTGGCGTAGTGCATCGGAATCATCCGCTGCCAGTAGTCGGGCCAGCCGTCCATGTCTTGCGGGTGCGAGGCTTGCATGTACTGGACTTCACCCAACTCGCCGCGTTCGTAAAGTTGCTTGATGAACAAGAATTCGCGGCTGTAGACCACCGTTTCCGCCATCATGTATTTCAGACCCGTGTCGGCGACGAGTTGACAAATCTTTTCGCAGTCGGCGACGTTGGTGGCCATTGGCACGGTACACATCACATGCTTGCCGGCCTTGAGAGCCTCCATGCTCATCCAGGCGTGGTCGGGGATGGGGCTGTTGATGTGAACGAAGTCGATCTGCGAATCGCCGAGCACTTGCTCGTATTTCGTGTAGCGTTTGGCGATGTCGAACTGATCGGCGACCTTGTTCATCTCCGCTTCATTGCGGCGGCAGACGGCGACCACCTCGGCGTCGGGGTGTCGACGGTAGATGGGGATAAATTCGGCGCCGAATCCCAGACCCACCATCGCTACACGAACCGGTGTACGGCTAGACATCGTCGACGATTCCTGTTTGACGAAAGTTACTCACGGCCCATTTTTGCTTTCGGGCCGTAACCTGTATTCGATGTTAATCCTGCCCGTCGCCCCGCGACAGGACCAAAAGGCGCAGAATACCTGCGGTGTTTTTACCTGCCAGAAATCACGTCCTCGGACCCGGCGATTCCGCCAATTTCGCGCGCAACTGCGGGATGATAACCCGCGGAACGAAGCGAGAGATTTCCTCGTCGTCTGCCAGGGGAGCGATTTGCTTGATGAGCGAACTGGAGACATGCGAGTACTCGTCGTCGGCCATCAAGAACACGGTCTCGACGTCGGGGTCGAGCTTGCGGTTGGCGAGCGTCATTGTGAACTCGGCTTCGATGTCCCCCAACGAGCGTACTCCGCGAACGATCACGCGAGCGCCCGACTCGCGGACGAATCGCACCGCCAAGCCGTCGAACGTCGTTACGACGATGTTGGGGACATGGGCCGCCGCCTGCCTTATGAGCTTCACTCGTTCGTCGGCGGAGAACAACGCCTGTTTGTCGATGTTCTGACCGACGCCGACGATCAGCTCATCCACCAACCGGGCGCTGCGTTCGATCACATTGAGGTGACCCAACGAGATCGGATCGAACGACCCGGTGTAAACGGCGCGGCGCGACATGCGAACGGGCTCCGAGAAGTGGGGCTAAATCTTGCTTTGCGTGATCTTGGCGGGTTAATTGGCGGATCGCAATGGCGATTCGGGTTGAACCGCCAAGGACGCCAAGGTCGCCAAGAAAAAAGTAGGGGGGCAAACGATAAACTGAGTTAAAAATTAGGAATGGCTCCACGACATGGTTGCGTTTAATTCTGATTCATTCGTCTTGTCCTTGGCGACCTTGGCGTCCTTGGCGGTTAAGTTGTTTTAAGGGTTGGAGGGCCTCGATGAGCCGTTCAACATCTTCGTAATTATTATAGCCATGCGGGCTCACGCGAATGCGGCCGGCGCGGCAGGCGAGGGCGACTCCGCGTTCGAGGCAGTGCCGGCGGACGGCTAGCAGGTCGGCGCCGGGGAGTTCGAAGGAGACGATGCCCGACCGCTCTTCACCGTTGCGAGGCGAGATGACGGTAAGGCCGAGTTTTTCAAGTTCGCTGCAAAGGTGGTCGGAAATGTCGAGCACCGCCGCTGCGATGTTGGCCACGCCAATTTCTTGTAGTAATCGCAAGCTGGCGCCAAACCCGAGCATGCCGGGGACGTTCAGCGAACCGCCCTCGTAACGCGAGGCGTCCTCTTTGAGCCGCAGTTCGATATGCGTGTAGTCGGTGCTGTGAACCACGCTGTGGGCGCCGACGCTGATCGGGCGTAACAGCGGCAGCCGGTCGCGACGGATGTACGCCATGCCGGCGCCTTCGGGACCGAGCATCCATTTGTGGCCGTCGGCGGCGAGGAAGTCGACGGGCGTCGCACGCACGTCGAGCGGAAAAGCGCCGAGGCCCTGGATGGCGTCGACGAAGAACAGCGCGCCGCAGCGAGTCGCAATGTCGCCGATCGACTTGAGGTCTCGACGGCAGCCGTTGGAGAAGGCCACCCAGCTCACCGTGATTAGCCGCGTGCACTCGTCGCAGCGGTCGGCCAGTTGGTCGTAATCCACGCGGCCGTCGGCGGTGGGAACCAATCGAGTCTCGACGCCGCGGTCCGCCAGGTGCATCCAGGGGTAAAGATTCGAGGGGTACTCGTCGGCTAAGGCGACCACGTTGTCGCCAGCGCGCCAATCGAGACCTTCGGCGACGAGATTGATTCCCGCCGTCGTATTTGGGACCAAGGCGATCTCCTCCAGATTGGCACGAATGAGGTCCGCCGCCGCTCGTCGGGTTTCGCGGAGCTGTCGGGCCCACTCGGGCCACGCGGTATCGCCTTCGTCGAGCGCTTGCCGAATCTGACGATTCATCGCCGCAGATGCCGCCGCTGTAATGGGCGCCACGGCGGCGTGGTCGAAATAAGCCCACTTCTTTGTAACCGGCATCTGCTCGCGCAAGTTCCTGCGCGTGGTTTCAATCCTGGTTTCCGGAACTGCGTTCATCGTGATAAAATACCCCTCCCGTGAAGGGAGGGGCTAGGGGAGGGATGTTCGATCGTCGTCGCGCCAGAAGGCGAGGCGTCCTGGAACCCGCTCGGGCACGATCCGTATGCGGTAATCCGAATCAAGCTATGATTCATCGTACCAAGTCGGCCACCTGGCATCGATCTCGCGCCGCAATGACCAATACCACTGGAAGACTCCTGTTTCACGTCGTGATTCGGTGCGCTGCATGCGTCCCCCCCGTAGGCCACGCAATCGCGCAACAAACCGAAGCCGATTATGCTGGGCTTCGCGACAAAATGGTAACCGAAGAGGTCGAGGCGGCGGGCGTCAAGAATCTGCGGGTGCTCGATGCGATGCGGGCGACGCCGCGGCATGAGTTCATGCCCGCGGCGTATAAGCGCTACGCCTATGTCGACGCCGCGCTGCCGATCGGCGATCAACAGACGATCTCCCCGCCGTTCGTCGTGGCGTACATGACGGAGCAAGTCGACCCGCAGCCGACGGACCGCGTGCTGGAAATCGGCACGGGCAGCGGTTATCAGGCGGCCGTGCTGAGCCCGCTCGTGAAGGAAGTCTACACGATCGAAATCGTGCCGCGGCTCGGCAACCGCGCCGAGCGGACGCTGCGTCGGCTTGGCTATCAAAACGTGAACGTGCGCGTCGGCGACGGTTTCAAGGGTTGGCCGGAAAAGGCGCCCTTCGACAAGATCATCGTCACCTGCTCGCCCGAAAGCGTGCCGCAACCGTTGATCGACCAGCTTCGCGAAGGCGGGCAGATGATCGTTCCGGTCGGCGAGCGGTATCAGCAGAATCTTTTCCGGATGACGAAGCGCGACGGCAAGCTCCAGCGCGAGCCGCTGCAAGCGACGCTGTTCGTACCCATGACCGGTGAGGCGGAATCAGCGCGGAAGGTGAAGCCCAACCCGTTGCGCCCGAAGGTGCGTAACGGCGGATTTGAAGAAGTCGTCGGCGCGAACGATGCGCCGGCCGGATGGCATTACCTGCGCCAAGCGGCGGCAGTCGACGATCCCCGAGCGCCTGAGGGCGCGCGCTCGTTGCAATTCACTAACGACGCCGCTGGCCGCCCCAGTCAGGCTCTGCAGGGGCTGGCGATTGATGGCCGCCGGGTGAGCCGGCTGAGGGCGTCGTGCCATGTGCGGGCTGAGGATCTCGTGGCCGGGCCGGACAAGTCGCAGTTGCCTGCTCTGATCGTAGTTTTTTACGACCAGCGACGGGCGGTGATCGACAGTGCGCAGCTTGGGCCGTGGACGGGCAGTTTCCCTTGGCGAACGGAAGAGGGGGAAATCCGCGTTCCGCTGGCCGCCCGCGAGGCGAATTTGCGGATCGGACTGCACGGCGCCACGGGACGCCTGGATATGGACGACGTGCAGCTGCAGGCCCTTGAGGCGCCGTGAGGACGCACCGCGTCTTGACGTGTGCATTCGGCACATGTCATCTCAACCCAAAGCTCCCAACCCGTAAAAACGGTTAATTCTTCGTAAGTTCCTTGAATTGCAGTCTTTGGCTGCTATTCTGGCCATGAGACGCTTCGCGGCTCACCGCGGCGCCTCTAGCAGGGATCGTCGCTCGTTTACCGATCCGGTTTCAGGTCCTCAGGGGGAAAGAACACATGAGAATTATCGGCAACACCAGGCTTTCAATGCTGGCGCTCGCTGCCGTCGTCGTCGCGCTGGGCGCGAGCGACGCACTGGCACGGTCGAGGGGCAGCCACGGTTCCTACGGTAGCTACGGCTCAGCAGGCAGTTCCGCCAGCTATGGCAGCTACGGCTCGTCCGGCAGCTCGGCCAGCTACGGCAGCTCGGCCAGTTATGGTAGCTCAGCCAGCTATGGAAGCTCGGGCAGCTATGCAAGCTCGGGTAGCTACGGCAGTTCGGGTAGCTCTGGCAGCTCGGGGCGCGTGGGCTTGTTCGCCCGTTGGCACGCGAAAAAGGCGGCCCGCAAGTCATCCTATGGCTCGTACGGTTCTTACGGCAGCTCGGGCTCCTACGGCGGCGGCTATGCCGTAAGTTACGGCTCGTCGGGCAGCTACGGGAGCTATGGCAGCAGCGGTTCTTATGGCGGCAGCTATTACGACGGCGGCATGATGTATGAGTCAGCCCCGATGGACATGCCGATGGACGCTGTTCCAATGTCGCCCTCGCCAGAAATGAGCCCTTCAGACGTGCCTCCGCCCGTGCCGAGCGCGTCGGCCACCGAAGCGGAAATCTTCGTGAGCCTGCCGAAAGACGCCAAGGTGTTTGTCAACGAGCTGCCGACCAGCAGCACTGGCGCCGAGCGGCATTACGTATCGCGCGGCCTGCAGAATGGCCGGACCTACTCGTACAAGCTGCGAGTCGAGTTCGAGCGAGACGGCAAGCCCGTGGTCGAGGACAAGCTGGTTCGCCTGCAAGCAGGAAAGGCTGTGACGCTAGCGTTCGGCAGCGTAGAAGCCGTTTCGCAAGCGTCGACGGAGGTGAAGTTGCACGTTCCGGCCGACGCCAAAGTGACCCTTGCTGGCGCCGCGACGCAACAGACGGGCGAGGTGCGGACCTATGCTTCAACTAGCCTAAAGCCCGGCCAGCGTTGGCACGACTACGTCGTCCGCGTCGAGCTGGAGCGAGACGGTAAGACTGTCGTGGAGGAGCGAACCCTGAACATCGAAGGAGGCAAGAGCTACGAGCTGTCCTTCGAGATGACCGGGGACGCTGCCAAGGTGGCCTCGGTAAACTAGCGAGCCGGGCCGTCCCGGCCCCGGCGCCCTAGCAAGCCAAAGTCGACATTTTCGCGATTGAATGACAATTACCCCCGCATCGGCGTTGACCGATGCGGGGGTTTTTCGTTTGCTTAGGGGGCCCAGTGGCTTCCTACAGAGGCGCCGTGTCATCCAATGGGCGCCGTGTCATCCAATGGGCACAGTGTCATCCTGAGCGGAGCGAAGGATCTGGCGCACCGTCTGGCGGCGATGCTAGATTCTCCGCTCCGCTCAGAATGACAAGCGCGGCGGTGTGGACAGAGAGAAAGCGCGGAGCGTTGTGAAGTGGCATTCATAAGCAAGCAACAACAACCCGTGAATCCGCAGCCGCCTCTCGGTGAGAAGAAGCCGACCGCGCCTCCTCAGCCGGAAGTAAAGGGAAAGCCCAAGCCGGCCAAATCCAAGGCCGCTTCGTCGTGGCCGTGGGGCCGGTTCGTTCGCATGCTGGTAAGCCTGGCCGTCGTGTTTCATTTGACGGCCGTGTTCACGGCGCCGTGGTACATCCAGCTTTGGCCGATGATCGTTCCAATGGTCGAGCCGGGCGGAGTGCCGCGCGATGAAAGCGGCCGCGAACTCTCGCCCGAGCAACTCCAGCAATATCCGTCGCAGATACCGGTGTTGCCTCGAATTCTCAACAAGACGTTGCGGCACTACGCGAACCTGCTGTTCATCAATCACGGGTACGACTTCTTTTCTCCCGATCCGGGCGTCAGCCATCTCGTTCGCTACGAGGTTTACAGCGACGCCGGCGAGAAGCTCGCCTCGGGCCAATTTCCGCACCGCGGCGAGCAGTGGCCGCGACTGTTCTATCACCGGCACATGATGCTCGTCGAGCAGTTGTTCGAGCCGGGCGGCGACGACACCCGCGCACGCAATTCGCTGTACCGCATCGCGGATCGGCTGATCGTCGCTCACGACGGCGCGCGAGCGAGAATGCAACTCGTGCGACATCATCTCCTGACTCCGCAACAAGTCCTGGCTGGGCAGCGGATCGACTCCGAAGGGACGTACGAGCAACTCGATCTCATCGAGCATCGCCGACAAGCGTCGCCCGAGATCACGCCTGGGAGCGGACCATGAGACAATCCCTGGCGAACATTCGGGGGTATTTCAGCGCGCTGTGGCAAGCGTGGAACCGTTTCTGGTTTACGCCCACCGATCCGGCGACGCTGTCATTCATCCGGCTGCTCGCCGGGGGGCTGCTGCTGTACACGCATTTCATTTGGTCGTTCGACCTGACGGGATTCATCGGTCCGGAGGGCTACACGCCGCTGTCGTATATGGAGTCGGTGGCCGATCGCGAATGGTCTGTGTGGAGCGTGTTTCAATGGATCGGCCCGACGTGGCTGCTGTGGAGCGTGCATATCTTCGCGCTCGTCGTGTTCGCAATGCTGTTCTTCGGACTGTTCTCGCGCGTGGCGGCGGTGCTGGCGTATTTGCTGGCGGTGTCGTACGCCCAGCGGGTGACGCCGGGGGCGTTTTTCGGTCTCGATAAGACCAACTGCATGTTGGCGATGTATCTCATGCTCGCGCCCTGCGGGGCTCGGTACTCGCTCGATCGACTGTGGCGGTTACGGCGCGGCGATAAGTCGGAGGCTGCTGAGAGTACGACCGCAAACATCGCTATTCGTTTGTTGCAAATCCATTTGTGCATCGTCTATCTATTCTCTGGAATGGCGAAGCTCGAAGGGCCGACGTGGAAGCTGGGCACCGCCATGTGGTGGTCGGCGGCGAACTACGAGTACCAGGCCGTCGACCTGACCTGGCTCGCGGGCTGGCCGATGATCGTGGCCCTGCTGACGCACATGACGGTGTTCTGGGAACTTTACTACTGCTGCCTGGTGTGGAACCGATTCACGCGGCCGATCGTGCTGTGGATGGCGATGCTGATTCACGGCGGCATCGCGATCTTTATGGGCATGATCACGTTCGGGTTGGCGATGATCATTGCAAATCTGGCGTTTCTAAAGCCGGAGACGGTGCGGCGGTGGGTCGATCCGGTGGCTAATCGGGTGTCCTTGGCGTTGGTGGGGCGGAAGGTGGGGTGACGCGGGGTGAGCGGATTGACCGGTCGCTGAAGCGACCAGTCCGTCTTTTGCGCCTTCGCGACGCGATTGGCGCTCGATAGTTCTGTCCTTTACCGGTGAACTTTTTTTGGGGACAAAAGTCGGGACGTTGGACTGCCTTCGATTGTTGGCGGCACGGTGATTGCCGAGGATTCGCCAGTTTTGGGGCGACATAAAGTGAGGCGAGTTTTGTCCATTTTGTCCTCTTGCCGGCTGGGTCGAACGTCGGCATTGGGCGGGAACGATCCGAAAAAGGGGACAGGCCCCCTGCATTTTAGTGTCGGCAAAGCACTTCTTCCGCTTCATCGGGAGCCAGTCCCCTTTTTCGGCTAGCGCAATCGCCGCTCAACGCGTCGACGTGAACTTCAGCGGGGCAGCGCGACTGCGGCGCCCTGACAGGGTAGTGGAAGTGGTGGCCACTTTCCACACATTCTCGACGCCAGCGCTCCGCTGGGCGGACGGCGGCGAAGGCCGCAAAATCGAGCGGTTTTTGGGGGCTGCGCGGATTTGCGGAGTGAGCGCGTGTCTGGTAAATTATCAGTCCCGCCTAGTCTCTTGCCCGCGATGGCGATCGCCGCGGGTCCCGCCCGACGACCGTGTTAACGGATGAATTAGTATGACGCAACTTCCTCGTGAGGCATCAATGAGAAACCCGTATCGTGGTCATGGCCGTCGATGGGCGTTGAATGCCTTGTTGGCGTGTGGGATTTTTAGTGCGGCGAACACGTTTGTCGCGGCGGCGGAACTGATCGTCACGGATCAGGCCGGCGCGCGGGTGCTGGCGTTCGACGCCGAGACCGGGGCGTACACGCGGACGCTGGTGAGCGGGCTGGTGCAGCCCTCGGCGATTAGTTGGGGGCCTGACGACTCCGTTTACGTCACCGATCTCATAGCAGGAACGGTCATCAAGATTAATCCGGCGACCGGGGTAATCGATCCGGAGTTCGACGTCAGCGGCATCGATAAGCCAGGCTCGATTCACTTCGACGAATCGAACAACACGCTGTTGGTCGGCGAGTTCGGCGACTTCCAAACATTCGACTTCGGCGAGGAGATCTTTACCTATAACGCCAACGGGTCGTTGGATGCGTCGCGAACGATCAACGCAGGGCCGACGGGCCACTCGGGGCTGGCGATTGACGCGCAGGGCAATCTGTACGTGAGCGGCTTCGTCACGGATCAGTTT
>JBGSYU010000113.1:0-16008 GCA_041750715.1 Lacipirellula sp. | reverse complement strand
TTCGCAACCGCAGCTTGGCTCGGCGGCACAACCGCAAGCCGGCTCGGCGGCGCAGCCGCAGCTAGGTTCGCAACCGCAGCCGCCCATGCCAAAGAACGCGTTGGCGTTCGATGCGCAGGCGAGCGCGATGGCGACGCCCAGCGTCGACAGCAGGGTACGTCTCATCGGGAAGGCTCCTGAAAGGATGGGAAGAACACATGTGCCGCGCGTCAGCCCCGCTTCGTGCGTCTCGCCCGCGCCCCATGGAGGTGGATGGCGCCGAATGCGATAAAGGACGCGCTTGCTAGCCTGACGACGCGACGGAAACTCAGTCGAGTCATGAATGCGTATCGTCGATGCTAGCAGCACGTCTTCACCTGTTTCGCTAAATACCCGAACCCGGAAAGCCGACGCGATCCGAATATGCTCTCGGCGCCGAGAGAAGCGCCGGGGGCGGTTACGCCGATGAAATGCGTGGTGCGGGCTGGCGAGCCCATTTAGCCCCCGGTCAGTGACCGGGGGCTAAATGCATTACGCGGCCGTTGGAGCCGTGGGGGGTTCAATGACCTCCGCCGGGATGCCGTTCCATTGAAGCGTCGTTCCCGTTTCATTGGCCCCGCGGCGGACCATGGCCAGTGCCGATGGCGCCTTGAACTGGGGCGACCAGCTCGCGGAGTTCACGCGGCCTACCGCCTGATCGCCTTGCGACAATTCGGCTCCGGCTTCCGGGACGGCGTCTCCCGCGAATCGGACCTGCACGAGCTTCTTGTTCACATGCCCCAAAGCGTCGATCCTCGCCACCGTTTCCTGTCCCAAGTAGCAACCTTTGCGGAAGTTGATCGCGGAGGCGTCTCGGCCGACCTCCTGCGGCAGGTTCGAGTCGTCGAAATCGACGCCCCATAATGGCCACGCCGATTCTATGCGAATCGCCCGCCAGACCGGCTCCGTACATTCGGCAACTTCCGCGTCCGCAAGGCGCCGCCGCACGTCGTCTGCACGTTCGCTCGACGAGCCCAGGAGATACCCGCCGCACCAGGGCAGATCGCAACGCACCAGGTGAACGGGCAATTCGCCAAGCTGACTTTTCGCATGCGACCACGGCATCGTCAAAACGGCCGCGACGGACGGGGAAAGTTGACCGATCACCGCGCCCGACTGTCGCCCCATGATAAGCGTCCACCCGTTTTCAGAGGACGCATCCGCGAGTCGCACGTCTTCGCGAATGATGTAGCGGTCCAGATGCGCCATTAGCTTCTCCGCTCGATCGGGAACTGCAATCAGCAGCGTCTCGTCATCCCCCGCCAGGACGAACGCGTGGGCGATGATCTTGCCCTTCACGTCTGTAAAAAAAGCCTCGCTCCCGTCTCCCGGACGGAGTGCCTTAACGTCGTTCGTACACATGTTGTGCAGAAAGGAGGCGCGGTCGCCGCCCGTAACTCGAACGGTCGTCCAGCGGTCCAACGACACGGCCCCCGCCAACTGGGTCGCTGCCGCATGTTCGCCATCGAGGGCTTCGCGACTCACCGTTCGTCTCGATTCACCAGTTTCGGCACGACATGCTGCGCTTCCTCGATCACGACGCAGTGCTCCCGCCCGGCGGCGAGCCGCGCGAGCTCGCCGTCGTCTTGAATCGGCGTCATGCCCAGCGCCACGACCACGTCGGGCGGTAGCCGGCTTCGCAAGTAAACGGGGCCCAGTTCGAGCGCCTGCGCAAGCACCATCGCCGGTCTCGCGTCCTCGTCCTCGTCCTTCAGGAGTTCCTGCTGCACCTCGCCAAAGTCGACCGCCTCCAGAAGTCGATTGAGCGCGCCGCTCGGCGGCTGATCCAATTCTGAGCACACCGCAATGGCGCCGCCGGGCTCGACGACGGCTGACGCGGTCGCCACCGCTCGGGCCAGATTCTCCCAAGTCTGCTGGCGATGATCGCCGACCACGGTCGCGATCACCAGGTCGCCCTGCCGGGTCACCGGCCGCTCCCAAATCGAGCGCGACGCTTGCGCCGCCGTGCGGGCCACGATTTCGGGATCGCCCGCTAGAACTGCCGCCACGCCGCCCCCCGGGCCCGGCGCCACGGTCACCGTCATGCCCACGCCCAGCAGCCAGCCCGCCTCGTCGATTTCCTTAGCGCGGCGTTTTCGCACCTTCGCCGATTCGCTCATGGCTTGCGATTGCAGGCGGTCGGCCGTTTCGCGGCTGGAAAAGTGAGGAAACAGGCTCGCGAACTTTTCGGCGGACGCCCCGTTGTTCGTCGGCAATCGTCCGACGCCGATCGGCAGCACCAGGTCGGCCTCCGCCAACGTGCGATTCATTCGCAACGGCTCGCCATTGGAGTTCACGCCGACCATGGCGATGGCTAGCTCGTCGTCGGGGTCGTGCAGTTCGAATCGCACGGCCCCGGCGCCCATGTCGGTTAGCTCTTTGCTAAGCGTCTCGCGATTCTCGATCGCGCCGATCGAGACGATGGTAAGCATCGCGGGCGCCACGTTGGCATCAAGCAACGCGGCAACCGCGCCGCGGAGAATCTTGGCGGTTTGGGGCACGCCTTCATCGAGGGCGATGGCAACGTGATCGCCCGGCACGGTGGCCGATGCCAATGGCGGGAAGCCAATGGGGCTGGCAAGCGCCTGGCGCACCGCCGCCGCCGCGTCGCCGAGCGCTGGATGATTCTCACGGTCCGCCGCAAGGAACGTGTAATCATCCAACTCCAGCTCGCAGCGGAGGGAATCGCCAAAGGTGAGCGTCGTCGTCATGGTCGCCGGGGTTTGCCCGTTGAAGGCCTTTTGGTAGTTTGCGTGATGGTCTTAGAGCGGAGCTGACGGCTGTGTCATTCTGAGCGGAGCGAAGAATCTAGAATCACGCTAGATCCTTCACATCGCTCAGGATGACCGATCGCTCGGATGACCGACTCTAGCCCGACTCAATTATCCTGTTATTCCCGTCCCCGCCCAGTGGGCGCCCCTCGCGTATTTAAGGCCCAGCCATGGATAGCTACGGCAACTCCCACGGTTTGACACGAGGTTGCATCCTTTCGGCAGTCTTGCTTGGCGCCGTCATCGGGTGCAGCGAGACCCCTCGTGCCGACAAGCCGATCGACGAGATCGACGCTTCGGCACAAGGCGAGCGAATTGCCGAAAAAATGCTCGCCGCCTATCGCAACGCCAAGAGCTACACTGACCACGCCACCTACGTGCAGCACTCGGTTTACCGCGGCGAAGGCGTGGAGCGCGAACTCCCCTTCTTCCACATGTCGGTCGCGTTCGAACGCCCCAATCGCCTACGGCTCCGCTTCGAGGAAGCCGTCGAAGGCTCCGCCGGGCGTAAGGGGTTCGACGTCGCGTCCGACGGCGCCCTGATGCGCTGCACCGCGGGCGAGCTTGCCGGGCAGGTGAAAGAATCGGCCGCCCCGCCGGAAATCACGCTTGCAAACTTCCTCCCCGACCCGCTGGTCCGCGAGGTATTCAACAACCGCTCGCTGGGCGACGTGTTCCCGCAGGTGGCGATGCTGCTGAACGAGGACGACGAAGCGCAAGTGTTCCCCGAGGACGAGTCGCCCCGTTTGCTCGATAAAAAAACGCTCCGGAAGCGCGAGTGCTTCCGCGTTGCCACCACGAGCCCCAAGGGCAGGCGAATTCTGTGGATCGACTGTGAGACGTACGCGCTGTTACGAATGGAACTGCCGATCGATGCGGAGCGTTCATCGCTCGACGCCGAGAATCAGTATTCGCAGCTTTCCGTATGGATTGACTTCGAGGATCCGACGTTCGACACGGCGATCGACGCGAAGTCGTTTGAAATGGACGTCGCGGACGACGCCCGCCGCGTACGCCGCTTTGTGGCGCCGCCGCCGCCGGGCCCGCCAGAGGAGCTTGGCAAATCGCTTGCGGAATTTGAGTTCGAAACCATCGACGGAGAAAAGATCACGCCGGCGTCGCTCGCCGGCAAGACGGTGCTGCTCGATTTTTGGCAAGTCGACTGCGCCCCTTGCAAGGCCCACACGCCCGATCTCGACACGATCTTCCGCGAATTGAAGGACGATGACGCTTTCGCGTTCTACGCCGTCAGCCTCGACGGCGTCCGCGTCGGCGCGGAGGCCGCTGAGAAAACGTTGCGCGCTTGGGGCGGCGGCATGCCGGTACTGTTCGATCCGAAACAAGACGCCTTCAAGAAATTGGGAGTCGAGGGCACGCCCACGCTGATGCTGCTCGACGCCAAGGGCCAGTTGCAGTTCTTCCACATTCGGCAGCATCGCGACCCCGAGGGGCTCACGGCGCTCATCCGCAAAGTGATGGGCGGCGCCGACCTTGCCGCGGAAGCCCGCGCCGAACATCGGCAACTCGTCGATAACTACGAAACCGAACTCGACGCGGCGACGATGCCCTGACAAACTCTGGCGATGACGCCATACCGTTGGTCAGCACCACTGAGAACATGACCGCTTGGAAATTCGAAGAGTTAACCGCCAAGGACGCCAAGAGCGCCAAGGAAGGAAGAATGATTGAGCCGAAACTTCAGGTTGATGAACTGGCCAGAGCGGTTAACGGCGCGGCCATCGAAGTTCATCGGATATTAGGCGCAGGATTTCTGGAATCAGTTTGCGAGCAGGCCGTGGCAATTGAACTGGGCCTTCGACAAATATCCTTTCAGCGGCAATATCCAATTTCTTTGCCATACAAAGATCAACCAGTTGGCGAAGCGCGACTTGACTTTTTAGTCGGCGACGAACTGATCGTCGAACTCAAGGCTGTCGATGCCATTCATCCCATCCATCACGCCCAAGTTTTGAACTATCTGAAGGCAACCGGCTTTCAGCTCGGACTTCTGCTAAATTTTAATGTCGACCTGATGCGAGATGGGATCAAACGCATCGTCCTAACATAACCCTCCCCCTTGGCGCTCTTGGCGTCCTTGGCGGTTCAATTCTTTGGATACACAGCATGGCTACCACGAAAGCAAACACCCAATCTCTCATCCAGACGCTGCTGCTAGGGCGCGCCGCTGCGCCGGAGTTGGAGCTGGTCGATTATCTGAAGGCCATTCCGCGGCTTGATGCTCTCGCCGACGTGGCCGCCGGCACGCCGGTGCTCGTTCGTGGCGACGTCGACGCCAAACCCGGCCCCACCATCGGCGATGGCGATATCCGCCTTCGCTCGATGGCCGACACGCTGCAATACGGCATCGACCGCGGCTGGAAGCAGATCATTTTCGGCCATCTCGGCCGCGAGCCGGAGAAGTCGCTTGCCAAGGTTGCTTCACGGCTTAGCGAAATTCTAAAAGTCGACGTGCAGCTGATCGCGGACTGGTTCGACGAGTCGACGATGACCGTCCCCGACGCCGTTCGAGATCGTATTCGCGCCGCCGCCCCGGGTAGCGTCTTCATGCTTGAAAACACCCGTCGTTACGACATCGAGCGCATGCTCTGGAAGGCCGAGCCGGAAGACGCCGCCAAGCTGGCCGCGCCGCTCGCGAAGTTCGCCAACGAATGCGCGAGCAAGATCGCGCGAGTTTACATCAACGAAGCCCTCTCCGCCGGCAGCCTCGACGCCAGTTCCACGATCGTCCCCATCGCCATGGACCGCGTCGCCCTGGGCCGCTACGTCGCTCGCGAGTTCGATCGCCCGATGACGCAGTGCCTCAAGACGCAACTAGTGGTCTTTAGCGGCCTGAAGATCGACAAGCTCGACGACCTGGAAGCGATGATCGCCCGCGGCACGATTCGCGTATGTGTAGCCGCCGGCTCGCTCGCCATGGCCCTCAAGAAGGCGATCGGCGAAATCGACGGAAAGCCGGTGTGCCTCGGCGTCGCCGAAGACCCGGCCCACGCCGATAAGCCCTACTTCATCCCCCGCGAGCGCGTCGAGCAAGCCATCGCCATGATCCGCGACGGCCGCTCAAAGGGCATCGAGTTCGTCGTCCCGATCGACTCGGTGATCGAGGACGGCTCGGTCGTCGACGAGCTCAAGCCGGGCCAGCAGCAATTCGACATCGGGCCGAAGTCGCAGAAGCTGTTCGAGCAGAAAATCGGCGAGTTCCTGGCGAAGAAGCCCGCGGGCGCCGTCGCGTTCCACAACGGCGTCTTCGGCATGTTCGAGGACCCGCGTTTTGAGGCCGGCACCAAGAATTTCATTCCCCAGCTCAAACGGATGAAAGACGCCGGCGTCGAAGTCTACATCGGCGGCGGCGAAGGCGGCGCGGCGCTCGAGAAGTATGGCCACGCCGATTGGGTGACCCACACCTTTACCGCCGGCGGCACGGTTCTGAACGCGCTGGGCCGCGAACCGGTGCCGTACCTGGTCGCCCTTCGGTCTGCCGCCATGCTCCGTTAGCAAGCGGTGTCCCTCTGGGGTTACGATTTCAGCGCGATTCGTTACATAAGCAAACCGAATCGCGAAGAATTCACGGGGCCTTCACCGTTTCTTCATCTGTCCGCTTAACAATCCTTCGCTAGCACGCCGGAGGAAGCGTTGGCACGGAGCCTACGCCGTTGTCCGCCCGGCGCCCTACCCAGGAAAAAAAGGCGGAAGAAATGTCAAACCCTGTGTCGAGCGGAAGAACCGTCAGGCAAAGAACCCAGGCCGACGACCGGCCGCGCGTCGGCTTTACGTTGGTCGAGCTGCTCGTCGTCATCGCGATCATAGGGGTGCTCATCGCACTTTTGCTGCCGGCCGTTCAAGCGGCGCGCGAGGCGGCCCGCAGGTCGCAGTGCGTCAATAATATGAAGCAACTGGGGCTCGGCGCCCTGAACTTTGAATCGGGGCAGAAGCAATTGCCGGCCAGCGGGCAATGCGATTCCACCGGCGGAGCCTCGACCACCTATATGATTCATTCCACCGCGACCTTAATTCTGCCGTTCATCGAGCAGGCGGCCGTTTACAATCAATTCGATCACAAAACCAATCCGATCGCCGCTTATTCCGCGACTCCTAGCGGCGACGGTTTCGTGACGTCGACCGGATGCCTGTTACACGCGGACGCGAAGGGACGGAACTACGACGACCCCGCTCATCCCTCCGGACAAACGGCCGCCAAGGCGAAGATCGCATCGTTCATCTGCCCGACGACGCCCATCGCCAATGAGTCCCGCGATCCGGTGCATGGATACGGCGGCATCGACTACATGATCGTCGCGCTCTCGGACGTCGACAGCCGCGTGGGCTCGGCGACCTACGGCATGCGCACTCCAGGCAGCGGCTCCGACGACTGGAAAAGCCAGGTCGTTGCGCCAATGCTGAACTGCGACGGCGGGGGCATCGAACGCGTGGCCGATGGCACGAGCAACACGATCATGTGGATCGAAGACGCCGGACGCTCGCATCCCGACGTCACCGACTACGGCGCCTATTCGGCGCGGTTCACGCCAGTCTCCGGCGCCGCCGATCCAATCGATAAGTCAGGACCGGCGCCCAACGGCCGGCGGGTCTTCGCCTGGGCCGACGCCGACGCCGTCGGCAACGGCTACTCCGGGCCCAGCAACGCCCTCGGCTCGAAGTTGGCCAAGCTCAACAATTACTCGTCGCCTGACGGCGGCCCCGCTGAATGCAAATGGTCCGTCAACAATTGCGGCCCCAACGACGAGCCGTTTTCGTTCCATGTGGGCGGGCTCAACGCGACCATGGGCGACGGCTCCGTAAAGTTTCTATCGGAAGCGGCGGATGGCGTCGTCGTGAAGTGGATGGTCGGCGCCGACGATGGCCAAACTTATGACGCGAATCTCTAACGGGGAACATCATGGACAGATTCAGTGCAATGGTGCTTGCGGTCCTCGCGACGGGCGCAATCGGCTGCTCCCACGCGACGACGCTCAAGGACGAGCCGATCAGCGTTTCGGGGAAAGTGTCGCAAGGCGGCAAGCCGGTGGGGGACGTCGTCGCCTGGTTTCACCCGCTCGACAAAGGCCACGTCCAAAGCCTCCCTGTGAATGCCGACGGCACGTTCGCCGGGGAACTGATTGCCGGCAATTACTCCTATTACGTCGCCAAATCGCTGACTCCGAGCTCCGCGGTAGCGATGAAGAGGGTTGATCCTAAATACTACGAACCTGACATGGGGCGCAGCATTAACGTCGAGTTCGGTCAGGAGATCGTCCTTGCTCTCGACTAGAGCGTCGTTCTAGATTCTTCGCTGCGCTCAGAAAGACGGCTTTGCGATCTAGCTGGCTGAAATGCGCACTAGGCGTCTTCGGCCCGCTCGCGTCGCTGCCGATAGCGCCGACTTGCACGCTTCAGAATCGCCTGCTCTTCATCGCTAAGCCGGTCGAAGCCCACATCATGCATGTGGGCGAGTATGTCGTCCACGCGGGCGTCTTCGCGATCTTCGCGCTCGCGCCGTTTGCGATCGATCGCGTCTTGTTGCTTTTGGTGCAGATGTTCGACCAAGACGGCGGCGCGATCGTCGTCCAACCAATCAGCGTTGAGCCATTGCTCGTCGTCGGACTCCCAATCGTCGATGTCCAGACCCACGTCGTATTGCCGCTGCCTGGCCGCTCGATTGCCGCCGTAAACCAGCAGCACCGAAAGGACCGCCAACGGAAACCACTGCGGCAGCACGTCGTTGAGCATCTGCTCCTGCAAAATTAGTGCGAGGAGCGCGCACATCGCAGCGGCGAAGTAGGAGATATGCGCCGCAGCCGCCGATGCCGAGGCGCGACCCACGAGCGGCCAGAGCATGCTTCGCAGCACTTCCGCGCCGTCGCACGGCTGAATCGGCAGCAGACTCACCAGCAGCAGCCATGTGTTGATCCAGACGGTCAGCTGCGCCGCAAAATGAAACGGCGACTCCGTATTGATGAACTTTGGCGCAAACGGCGAAAACAGCTTTAGCAAGTTCTCTTCGCCCACCAGCGCAAGCCCGCACCCGGCGGCGACGATGATCGCCAGGTAGGTCAGCGGACCGGCGATCGCGGTCACCAAATGAGCGGGCGGGTCCGACGGGAGATGCGGTTGGGCCCAACCCCCGGTCGGTCCCAGGACGACCAGATTCGTTCGTCCGCCCACTCGGCGGGCAACCAGCGACCGCGCCGCTTCGTGCAACACGATGCTCGCCACCAGAATGGCGAGCCCCGTGAGCGCCTGAGGGACCGACATCCGCGGCAGGCCCAGCATCGACGGCGACGGGATCGACGCCGCGAGCAGAACGATCAGCGCCAGCAGCGGCAAATGCAGATGGAGCCGCACTTCGACGCCTCGCCAGCGCCCCAATCTCAAGCTCCAGCTTCCTGCGGCGCTGCGATTCATCGTGCTGCCACTCCTGGACCACGCCCGAGGACCGCCGCGTTCGACAGCAGCGGCCTGCCTTCGCTATCCTATCAACGAGCCGGCAAAGTGGCAAATATCGTTGTCCGCCGGTCAGGAGAACTGCAAAGTCCAGAAGCTGTCACTCTGAGGTACTCCGAAGAGTCCGGCTAGATTCTTCGGAGTACCTCAGAATGACCGTGCGCGCGGGACTTTGCAGTGCTCCTGGTCCGCCGGTAGTGGGTCTCTTAGGCGAAAGGGGTCGGGAGTCTTTTGCAACTAGGGAGTTTCACGGCGAAAAACGCTTCCCGTTGCAAAAGACTCCCGACCCCGTCCACTTCGCAAGAGGACTTCGTACCACGGCCTTGCCCAGTTTCACACCTATAACTCGCCGAACCCAATCGCATGCTAGAACCTGATGCGAATCCACGAGTTCTGCTCAGCACGCCACGATTTCAAGTCGTCGAAGTCCAGCAGCGCACGGCCGACGGCGGCGCCAGGGTCCGGCAGATCATCCTGCATCCCGGCGCCGTGCTCATTATCCCCCTTTTGGAGGGTAATCGCGTCTGCCTGATCCGCAACGAGCGGGTTGCCGTCGGCAAGATGCTGATCGAGCTCCCGGCTGGCACGATTGACCCCCCCGACGCGCCGAGCGCCACGGCCATTCGCGAGCTGCAAGAAGAAACGGGCTTCACCGCGACAAATTGGCGTGAGCTGCGCGGCTTTTTCATGTCGCCGGGAATTTTACGCGAGCGGATGCATGTCTTCGTCGCTCAGGGGCTTACCGCCGGCGATCCCGCTCGGGAGGCCGGCGAGAACATCGACAATCTCATCGTGCCCTGGGAGGACGCGATTGGCATGGTTGAGCGCGGCGAGATTGAGGACGCCAAAACTATCTGCGGGCTGCTGATGTGGGATCGCCTGCGGCAGAAGTGAATGAAGCGGCCAGTAGCCCCGACCAAGCTTGGTCGGGGCTAGGCAAGACGTTGCCCCGCTTCGCGCCGTAACGGGTTTTGATAAAGGACGCGAGCCAAGAGCTCCGGCGAGCCGCGCTCGCGGCCCCGCGCGTGATGCCACTCAGGGTCGGTGGGAACGAGCGACTCGTCGAAAGGCCAAGGCGTGAAGGGCTGATAACCGAGCGCGTCGATCAATTTCGACGAATCCATCGACACGTCCCCGGCGCGAGGTGGAATCGGCCCCGCGTCGACCCGCTGGCACCCCGTCAACAGTCCCGGATCGTACCCGCCCACGCGGTTCACGATTTGCGCGATCTCATACAGCGACAGCCGCCGTGGGCCGCCAGCGTGGTAAATCCCCGCAAGGTCGCTCGTCAGGACGCGCTCGAACAATTCGTTGAGACAATCGGTGTAGGTCGGCGTGCGGACTTCGTCGTAATACAACGTCGCCGGCCGCCCCTTCTTGAAACGGGATTGGATCCAATCGATCGCCCCCGCATGGCCGTTGAAGCTCACGCCCATCGGCAGCGAAATCCGCAGCGTACACGCCCGCGGCAACCAGTCGGTCAGTACTTGCTCCGCGGCGACCATCGTCTTGCCGTAGACGGTCACCGGGTCGGTGCGCTCAAGTTCCGAGTACCCGCCGCCGGCTCGGCCGGCAAATACCAGGTCGATCGACGCATGCAAGAGTCGCACGTCGCGGTCGACGATGATCGACGCGAGATTCAAAAGCCCTTCGACATTGGTTCGCCAGGCAAGTCGCGAGTCGAGCTCGCAGGCGCGGAGCGCGCAGTTGCCGGCACAGTCGAGCACGGAGCGGAAGTTCCAGCGGTCGAACAGCCGCACGAGTTCGTCTCGATCTTCGGCGTTGCAGGGGACGATGTTGTCGCCGGAGAGCGGCCAGTTGTCGGCTTGCCGGATACCGACGACTTTCCCTGGATATCGCTGCGAAAAGTAGGTGAAGGCGTTAAACCCGGCCACGCCGGCCACGCCCGTCACCAGCAGTGGCAACGGTAATTCTGGAGCGTCAGAGCGGAGGGGCATCGCGCCATTGTAGAGGCGAATCGGAAGCTCCGTCAGGTTGTAGCGATAGCGCCGGTCGTGCCCTCGCGCTGTTTTCGACCCGTCGCGGCGGCAAGCTAGGTTTTCGAGTATCCGCTCAAAAACGCCCGCCGCCGCTCCTTCCTGCCGGACTTTCACGATGCAGCCGTTGACGCCCCCTGCCGCCGCCAGGACGGAACCAGCCGCCGACGATCATTCGGCGATGCTCGATCGGCTCGACGACGCCACATTGGCCGTTGACGCTTATTTAGGGATGCCGCCCGCGGCGCCGGTGGATCGACAGCCCGCGCATCGTCGCGGCGAGATCGAGCTTTCCGTGGTCATGCCGTGCCTCAATGAGGCCGACACGCTCGCCCTATGCATCCGTAAGGCTCGTCGCGCGATGGCGGAGCACGGCATCGACGGCGAGATTGTGATCGCCGACAACGGCAGCAGCGACGGTTCGCAGGCGATCGCCGCATCGCTCGGCGCCCGCGTCGTGAGCGTCGCGGAAAAAGGTTACGGCAACGCGCTGCGCGGCGGCATTGAAGCCTCGCGGGGCACGTACGTCCTGATGGGCGACGCCGACGATAGCTACGATTTTTTAGAGCTTCCCAAATTCGTCGCACAGCTTCGCGCCGGTTATGCGTTAGCGCAAGGCTGTCGGCTGCCCAGCGGCGGCGGCTGCGTGATGCCCGGCGCCATGCCGCCGTCGCATCGCTGGCTCGGCAACCCGATGTTCACTTGGCTCGTGCGGCACATGTTTCGGGCGCCGATTCACGACGTTTATTGCGGCCTCCGCGGCTTCTCGCGCGAGCTCTACGATAAGCTCGATCTCCGTTCGACGGGGATGGAGTTCGCGACGGAGATGATCATCAAGAGCAGCCTGTTCAACGTCGACATCGCCGAGGTGCCGACCACGCTGCACCCCGATGGCCGTAAGGCGCATGCGCCGCACCTGCGCACGGTTCGGGACGGCTGGCGAACGCTGCGGTTCTTTCTGATGTACAGCCCGCGGTGGCTGTTTCTCACGCCAGGAGTCGTGTTTTTCTTGCTAGGACTCCTGGGCTACGCCCTCGCGCTGCCGGGCATGACCGTGCTGGGAGCGGCGCTCGACGTTCACACGTTGTTGGTCGCAAGTCTGGCGGTACTGCTCGGTTCGCAAGCCATCCAGTTCGCGGTGTTCGCGAAGACGTTTGCGATCTCCGAAGGCTTGGTTCCGGAAGACGCCCGCATGAAGCGCGTTCGACAAGTCGTAACACTGGAGCGAGGTCTGACGCTTGGCGTCTTCGCGGCATTGGCCGGCGGCGCACTGATCTTGGTCGCTGCGAACCAGTGGCGCGCCGCCCAGTTCGGCGCCCTAGACTACGCGACGACGATGCGCTGGGTGATCCCGGGCGTCACGCTCGCGGCATTGGGCTTTCAGACGATGTTTTCGAGCTTCTTCCTCAGCATCCTCCGGATGGCCCGCAGGTGAAGCTCCTCGAAACAGCCCACGGCAGCTACATCGCGGGACGCCGCGCGCGGGTGATCGTCGAGCGCCTCGCCGAAGTCGTGCCACCGCACGCTACCGTCCTCGACGTGGGCTGCGGCGATGGCGAGATTGCCTGGCTGCTGAATCGGCGACGACCCGACTTACAGATAACCGGCGTCGACGTACTGGTGCGCGAAGCGACCCGCGTGCCAGTACAGCAATTCAACGGCCGTACCCTGCCCTTCGTCGACGACAGTTTTGACGTGCTTACCTTCGTCGACGTGCTGCACCACTGCGACCGGCCCTTGGAGCTTCTCTGCGAAGCTCGCCGCGTGGCACGGCACGCCATCATTATCAAGGACCACTCGCTGCAAGGCGTCGTTGCCGAGCAGACGTTGCGATTCATGGACGGCATCGGTAATCGCCGCTACGGCGTGGCGTTGCCGTACAACTATTTGCGACCCGGCGAGTGGGCGAAGGCGTTTGACGACCTTGGCCTTACCGTCGAACAGAAGTTTGATCGCCTCAGCCTTTACCCCTGGCCGTTGAGCTTGGCGTTCGATCGGCGGCTACACTTTCTAGCGAGGCTCGGCGTGCCCGCCAAGCCGAATTTCCGTGAAGCGCAAGAGTTGCTCGAAGCCGCGGGAATCGGTTGAACGCGCGGGCGGAATTATGAACGCAACCAACGGGCAGCTATTCTTGGAGCGCGCGAGCGGCGCTAAGCCGCAAGCGGCGGAACGCAGACTCGCCCTGGGGCGTGCGCTGCACAGCATCTGCCGTCGGCCGTGGTTGGTCGCATCCATGCTCGCCACCGCGTCGCTGGCCATCAGCATTTCACTCTCGCTGGCCCACTGGCCCACTCCTCAGGTTCAGGACGAGTTCAGCAACCTGCTGATCGCCGATACGTTTTGCGAGGGCCGGCTTGCGAATCCGACGCATCAGCATTGGCAGCACTTTGAAAGCTTTCATATCATCCAGCAACCGACCTACGCCTCGAAGTACCCGCCCGGGCAAGGCGCTTTTTACGCGATTGGACAACGGTTGACGGGCGAGCCGGTCGTCGGGCTGTGGATCATGTCGGCGCTGGCGGTCGTGGGCTGCTATTGGATGCTTCTGGGTTGGGCCTCGCCGCGGTGGGCGTTGCTGGGCGGCGTTATTCTCGTCGTGCATCCTGGCTACCAACTTGCCTGGGGGCAATTATTTTGGGGAGGCACGCTCGCCGCACTGGGCGGGGCGCTGGTTTTCGGCGCCGCGCTGCGGATCGTGTGGCGATGCAAGGTGCGCGACGCCGTGGCCATGGCGACGGGCACGGTGCTGCTGGCCTTTACGCGCCCGTTTGAAGGGTTGATCTTCTGCCTGCTTACCGGCGGCTGGGTGCTCGTCCGTTGGGCCCGCCGCGGCTTGCCTGCGACGTGGCGAATCCTGGTGGTCAAGACCGTCCTGCCACAGGCGACGATTTTACTGGCCGGCGGATTCGCCCTGGCAACCTACAATCGGGCCGTCACCGGCGATCCGCTGACGCTCCCTTACTCCGTTCACGAGCAGGAGTACGCTCAGACCCCCCTGTTTCTCGGTCAGGCGCCCGCGACGAAGACGTACCGCCACGACGCGATTGCTCGATTCCACAGCGGCTGGTCGATGGACTGGTATCGAATGCAGGACTCCCTCGCCGGCGTGCTGAGGACGAAATGGGAGATGACCCGCATCGCCGCGTGGTTCTTTATTCCATGGCTATTCGCGATACCGCTGCTCTTGCTGTTGTTGCGACCACGCTTATGGGCGATGGGTCGAGCAGCGCCGTCACTGGCTATCGGCGGGGCGACTTTTCTGATTTCGCTCGTGGCGATTTGGAACTTTCCGCACTACATCGCCCCGCTGGCGCCGCTGATATTGCTCGCCATCGTGGCGGCGCTGCGTTACGCCGACGCCCTTGGCCGCCGGTACTTCGGGCCGTTTCCCTATGCGCAGGCGATCGTGGGCTGCCAGGCCTGCCTGTTCATGGCACAGGCGGTCGATCACGCGATGGCGCCGGCCGGGGGTTGGAACATCCAGCGGGCTGAAACGATGAAGAAACTGGAGAATTCACCCCAGCGGCATTTGATCTTCGTCCGATACGGACCCGACCACAAGACGATCGACGAATGGGTTTACAATCGCGCGAATATCGACAGCGCGAAGGTGGTGTGGGCGCGTGAAATGGACCCGGCGAGCGACCGCGAGCTGATGCGGTACTTCGCCGATCGCAAGGTTTGGCTGCTGGAGCCGGACCTGGAGAGGATGCTACCGCTGGCGCACGATTCCGCGGAAGTCGGATCGCAATTCGACAGTCGTTTGAGCGACTTCGACCGCTAGCCCCGACCAAGCTTGGTCGGGGCTACTTTCATAATTGACTAAGCAGCCCGCATCCGCAGGACGAACGCCGCGTAATCTTCAGGCGTATCAATCCCCCGCGTCGCCTGCGCCGTCACCGCGACTGCGATTGACTCCCCGTTTTCCAGCACGCGAAGCTGTTCCAACTTTTCGACCTGCTCTAGTCGCCCGACCGGCCATTGCGGCATTTGCATGAGCAACCGTCGCCGGTAGGCATAAATGCCCAAGTGCTGATAGAAGGTCGGCGGATTCGTGGTGAGCAGCCGATCGTCCCACTCCCGGGGATGCGGAATGGGACTACGGCTGAAATACATCGCCCGATCCGCGTCGTCGAACGTCACCTTTACGCAGGCGGGGTCTTCCAGCGCCGCGCGCGTGCGGATCGGCGTCGCCAGCGTCGCCATCGACGCCGCGGCGTCGCTTTCCAAGAGCTCGAACAGCCGGTCGATCGCCGACGCATCTGCTTCTGGCTCATCGCCCTGCAAGTTGACGATCACCTCTGCCCGCGGCGTCTGCCGCACCGCTTCCGCGACGCGATCGGTCCCGCTGGGGCAATCCGGGCTGGTCATTGCCACAAGGGCGCCGAATCTCCTGGCCTCCATGGCAATTTCCTCATCATCCGTGGCGATCAGCACCACCTCCGGCCGCTTCGCCCGACAGGCCGCTTCATAGGTATGCTCCAATACCGTCTTGCCGGTGTCCCGCAGCAGCATCTTGTCCGGCAAGCGCGTCGATCGTCGCCGAGCCGGAATTACCAGCACGCGGCGAGCCGTTCTCAAGTCGACAGTCATCCGCCCGCGCCTTCCGACGTAAGATAGTGGTGTCCGATAAAGCCGGCGATGGCATCGCCGGGGTCCGCCAGAGCGTATCGAAACCCTAGCGACGGCCCAAGCCCGTTTGCAGGGAAAGTGGGTCGGGAGTCTTTTGCGACTGGGAGAGTTACACTGCCGGCGATCTCGCC
>JBGSYU010000112.1:0-2061 GCA_041750715.1 Lacipirellula sp. | reverse complement strand
GCGGAGCATCCCGCTGGTCGAGAGGTCGGTTGCGTTATGGATCAATCCGCCGTGCATGAGCGCGAGCGCCTGCGGGATGCCGGCCTGATAGTCGGTCGCCTGCCCCGGCGGCGCCCGGAATTTCTCGATGAACGACTGCCGACTCATGTCGTCGAATCGCACCAGTCCAATAGGCATGGTCGCGTCGGTCGTCGTCGACGCCTGCTGCGTCGCCACCGCGATGCAGTCGTACAGTTGCTCGGCGGTGAACGACTTGAGGTTCATCTGCGCGAAGTGCAGCGGCCGCGAGGGGTCGTCGGCCACCGCTTGGCTAGACAACTGGTACGCCCGCGACAGCACCAGCTCGCGTAGCAGCCGTCGCAGGTCGAAACCGCTCGCGGCAAAGTCGCGGCTCAGCGCGTCGAGCAATTCCGGAGCGATCGCCGCGTTCTCCGGTCGCATGTCGTCCACCGGCTCCACCAGCCCGCGGCCGAACAGGTGCGCCCAGACGCGGTTCACCGTCGCCTGGGAAAAATGCATGTTCTCGCGGGCCGTGAGCCAGGTAGCCAACTGCGAACGCCGCGACGGCACGTCGGCGGCGTCCGTCACCACGCTGCCGGCCATCGGCAACCGCGGCGGCACGATTTCTTCCGACTCGGGCATCTTCACGTCGCCATACTCGCTGTCGCGCACCTGGAGCACCGGAGAAGTCATCTCCATCTTGCCCTGCGGCCGCGAGATACGGGCGAACAACGCGGCAAAGCCCCAAAAACTCTCTTGCGACACGTCGTCGAAGGGATGGTCGTGACACTGCGCGCACTCCAGCCGCATGCCCAGGAAGGCGCGAGACGTGCGCGCCGCCAGTTCCTCGGGATTCATTTTCAGCGCCGCGTAGAACACCAGCGGGCCGCCTTCCGACACGCGCCCGTCGGCCAGCAGCAGCTCGCGCACCAACTGGTCGTACGGCAGATTGGCGCCGAACCGCTCGGCGAGCCACTGCTCGAACTTCGAGCTGCCGCCGTACCGCGACAGGTCGACGTCGTCGGGCAGCAGGATGGCCCGCCAAACTGCCGCCAGGTGCGTGGCGTGATCGCGGCTCCCTAACAGCTCGTCCACCAACTGTACGCGCCGATCGCCGTCGCGATTCTCGCCGAACCGGCGGACCTCGCTGACGCTGGGAATACGGCCCGTCAGGTCGAGGTAGACTCGCCGCAGAAACTCGTCGTCGCTCGCGGGCGCCGCAGGCTGAATCCCCCGGGACTGCCACAGCGCCGCCGTTTGCTCGTCGACTTGCCGCGACAGCTCGCCATCCGCCAGCGATTGGGCCGGGGGCGTCCACGAGGACTCTTTTTCGACGACGATTAACGCACCGCTCCGCGGCGGTCCGTCTTCGACTTGGTCCAGCGTCGGCACGTCGGGCAGCGATTTTTCAGGCCGCGGCATGAGACGCGCCTGCGGCGCCGCCTCCGGCAGCAGCATTTGAGACGCCGACGCCACCAGCGCCTGGATTATCGCCGCCCATCCCTGGGCCGGCCGGCCCGCCCAGGCCGCAAGCACCACACGCACCGACGCCGCCGCAACGTACGCGACGCGCGGCTTGCCAAACCAACCGCGTCCCGGCGCCGCGGCTGCTACGACCGGCGCCGCTTGGCCATTCACGCTCGGCCTTGCCGCGCCGTTCGTGGTCGAGGCTCCGTTCATCGCCAGCACGTCGGTCGCGCTCGATTGCAAAAATTCCCGATCGAGCCGCTGCGAAAGCTCGCGGACGAACTCCTCGCGCATTGCGGGCGCATCGTCCGCAGCTTTGAGCAGCCGCGCTAACTGAGCGTCGTCCCATTCGTCGGGTGGTTGGCGATGTGCGGTCATGGCATACCCTGCGATTTTGACGGACGCGCCGGCAGCCCGAGGACAGGGCCAGCCGTCTCATCCACCCCATCGACTTGAAACAATCGGCGAAACTCGCGCCTCGCCCGGTACAGCGTCGACTCGACCGCCTTCTCCGTTTCACCCAGCCGCTCGGCCATCTCGCGAATGCTCAAGTCGTCGACGTACTTCCACTGAAGCACGAGTCGCTGCCGATCG
>JBGSYU010000111.1:0-4229 GCA_041750715.1 Lacipirellula sp. | reverse complement strand
CGCGCGGGCGAGCGCCACGTCCGCCACGGGCTGCTGCTCGAACTGTACGCGCAGCATCCAGCGCGGGTATTGCAGGTACAGCGACGCGGCGTAGTTGAATTGTTCGAGCGCCTGCTCGGGCTGACCCCAGTGGTAAAAGGTTTCGCCGAGCATGGCGTGGTAGCAGATCGCGTCGATCCAGCGAATCGTGCCGCCCTGATGGATCGTCTTCACCGAGCCGGTGAGACCGCGATTGAACGTTCGCTGGGCGTCGCGCAGTTCGCCACGATAGAGTTCTTCGACGCCGACGTAGTAACTTTGCGATGGGATCGAGTCGCGCAATTGGGCCGCAGCCGCGCCGGGCCAAACGGCGGCCAGTGCGGCGGCAGTCGCGAGGATGCGAGCGCGCGGCAGCCAGCTAGCTGGTGCTTGCATGATTCTCTGCTCCGGGAGGTGCGAGCGCGGTGCGGGCGTCGTCGCACTTTGAATCATTCTAGGCGGTTGGCGGCGGAAATGCTTGCGACGGGGCGGAATCAAGCGATAAGTTAGCCCCCGGTCAGTGACCGGGGGCTAACTGGGCGGCGCGGTGCTGGGCATGTCCGCGAAATCCTCTGGCATTGTGAAAGTTTACCGCTTGCGCGGCCGATAACGGTTGTAGGGTTCGCCGCGCCGCTGCTGGCGCCGCGGGCTTTCGGCCCCCGAACGGGTGGGGCCGTTGACGGTCAGATTTCCTCGATCGAGGCATGAAAGCCAGTGAATACTTCGACCACCAATCGCGTCGGGCGACTGCACCTGTGGGCCGGCGGCGTGCTGCTGCTGTCTTTAGGCGCGTCGACGGGTTGCCAGATCGACGTGGCGGGCCAAACGCTGCCCAGTCCGTACCACTTGACGGACGACGTGCAGTATTACGCTCCGGGCCCAGAGTTCAAGCTCGCCAACGAGGCGGCGGCACTGGCGGAGGCGCGCGCCGCAGAGATTAGCGAACCGCAGGTTGAGGCGACGGTTCCACCGCCGCCGCGGCCGGTGATTTTGCCAGAGCGCGTTGCGCCCGCTGCACCGCGCGTTGCGCCGCTGCCATAAGGCCAGGGTCTTCGGAATGATTTAACGCCGCTTGCTTGGGTCCTCGTCATGCATGTGGGCCGGGTGAGAAAGCAGGGGGGACGGCGCCTAGCGTGGCAGGCGTCTGAGGAGTTGCGGCGCTCATTGAGCGCGGAACGCCTCAGACGCCGACGCCCGCGGGGAAGGCTTGAGGCTTGAGGCTTGAGGGCGCAGACTGGTAGCGGTGTTTCTTTTTCGCCGCTAAGCCGCAAGCGAACTTGCCTCCATTGATACCTTCTGACTCGCAGGACGTTGCTCGATCCATTCATGCCAGCGGTCGCCAACTGGTGATTGCCGTCACCGGCGGCGGCAGCGGCGCGATCAGTGCGCTCTTACAGACTCCCGGCGCTTCGCGGACCGTGCTCGAAGCGGTCGTGCCCTATTCGCTTGCCGCGCTCGTCGAATGGATCGGCGGCAAGCCGGATCGGGCGTGTAGCGAGGCGACGGCTCGCGCGATGGCGATGGCGGCGTTCATGCGGGCACGTTCGCTAGCGCCGAATCACGATCCCATGGCGCTTCTCGGAGTCGGCTGCACGGCGAGCCTGGCGACCGATCGGACCAAGCGCGGCGAGCGGCGGATTCATGCCGCCGTGCAGAGCGCCGATCGCACGGTGGTTTATTCCGTGCCGTTGACCGACAACGCGCCAAGTCGATCCGGAGACGAGGCGACGGCGACGGGCTTTCTGCTGTGGACCATCGCGCAATCCTGCGATGTTGACGCAACAGTCTTGGAGGACTCGCTGCCTCGGGGTTGGAACGACGCCTCGCGGCGGCGCGAGGCCGAGGCGAGTCTCGCCGAAACGGAATTACTGCTGGTGGGCCGTTGGCGTGCGCTGCTTCGGCCCGATTCGACGGTCGATTATTTTGCGGAGGGCGAAGCGCCGCCAACGGCTGCCGTGTTCCCGGGGGCGTTCAATCCGCCGCACGCAGGACATTTGCGGATGGCCGCGGTAGCCGAAGCGCGGCTCCAGCAACCGCTCGCATGGGAGCTGTCGATGACGAACGTCGACAAGCCGCCGCTGGACTTCATCTCGATTCGCGATCGGGTGGAGGCGCTGCGGAAGGAAGATGCCCAGCGGCCGATCGCTCTGACGCGCGCCGCCACGTTTTGCGAGAAGGCGGCATTGTTTCCCGGAGCGACGTTCGTCGTGGGCGCCGACACGATGCTCCGCATCGCCGAGCCGCGGTATTATGGCGATGATGTTGCGCGGCGCAACGCGGCAGTCGCCGAGATTGGCCGATCGGGTTGCCGGTTTCTGGCGTTTGGTCGCGCGACGGACGGGCAATTCTTGACGCTCGGCGATCTCAACCTGCCGGCGGAATTGCGTGATCTGTGTGATGAAGTGCCGGCGGCGGAGTTTCGCGAGGATGTGTCTTCGACCGCATTGCGGAAGGTCGAACCGTGAATAATTAGCCCCCGGTCACTGACCGGGGGCTAAATGTTAATGCGTGACGGGACGTTGGGGCGGCGTTAAAATGCGTCGGCAGTCCTCGATCTCACACGGCACAATGGCCCGGAGACTCTATGCGTTTCATGCTCTTCGTTCTCTTCGCCGTCGCAACCACTCCGGCGGCGGTCGCCGATAATTGGCCGCAGTGGCGCGGGCCCAATGCGAGCGGCATCGCGGCGCCAGGAGCGTATCCGGTCGAATTCTCCAGCGACGAAAACATTGCGTGGAAGACGAAGTTGCCGGGGGCGGGCAGCTCGTCGCCGGTCGTTTGGGGAGATGCGATTTTCGTCACGTCGATCATCGACGGGCAAGACGGGTTGTCGCGATTCGACTTCGACGGTAAAGAAGTCTGGCAGAAGAAGCTCGGGCCCGGGATGGAGGGAAAGCATCCCAACGGCACCGGGAGCAATCCCTCGCCGGCGACCGACGGCACGCATGTCGTCACCTACTTCAAGAGCGGGCGAGTAACGTGCCACGACTTCGACGGCAACGAACTGTGGCAGGTCAATCTTCAAGAAAAGTACGGCGAGAACACGCTGTGGTGGGACCTCGGCACTTCGCCGGTGCTGGTCGACGGCAACGTCATCGTTGCGGTGATGCAAAGCGGTGATTCTTACTTGGTTGCGCTCGACGTCGCCAACATGGGAGCAGAGGTTTGGAAGCAGAAGCGGCAGTACGTGCGGCCGGAGGAATCGGACCATGCCTACACGACGCCGCAGCTTGCGAAGATCGACGGCCGAGACGTGATTGTCTCCTGGGGCGCCGATTATCTCACGGGGCACGACGCAGCGACTGGCGAAATGCTGTGGGAGCGCGGTCCGTTCAATCCGAAGGACGAAGCGAACTGGCGCGTAATCGCCTCGCATGCGATGGGCGAAGGCGTGGCGGTCGTTCCCTACGGTCGCGGCAAATTTCTCGCCGCGGTGTCACTCAGCGGGAGCCGCGAGTCGTCGCCTCAGCCGCTGTGGGAAGAACAAGGCGAAGTGGGGGCGGACGTGCCAACGCCGATCGTGTCGGAGGGCAAGGTTTACGTGCTGACCGACAAAGGCAAGGTCGTGTGCCGCGACCTTAAAACGGGCAAGGAGCTTTGGGCCGGCGCCCTGCCGAAGGACAAGGACAAGTACTACGCCTCGCCGATTCTGGCCGGCGAACGGTTGTACTGCACCCGCGAAGACGGCCGTGTCTTCGTCGCCGAGGTGAGCGACGGATTCAAACTGTTGACGTCCAAAGACGGCAACGACATGGGCGAGCGAATTATTGCAACGCCGGCGCCGGTGCGGAATGGTCTCATCATTCGCGGCGAGACGCATTTGTTTCGCGTGGCTGGCGGCAATTAGCCCCCGGTCACTGACCGGGGGCTAAATGAGCGGTTGAAGCTCGAATTGCGACGGCCGTACTCGCCCCGTATACTGGCTAGCTTGCTCGATTTCCGCGGTTTCTCGCAGGGATCGGCGATCTCTTGCGGGCGCGACGTTCGATGGCTGAAACCACTCAATTCCTGGCCGTCGCGGCGGCTCGTCGGCCGCTGTTCGTCGGGGTCGACGTCGGCGGGACGAACATCAAAATCGGAATCGTGGATGACGCGGGCCGGCCGGTCGCCTACCGCTCCATTGCGACCGAAGAACCGCGGGGTCCGGCGGACGCGGCGCGGCGGATTGGCGCCGCCGCTCGCGGCTTAGCGGCCGAAGCCGCCCTTGAAGC
>JBGSYU010000110.1:0-2568 GCA_041750715.1 Lacipirellula sp. | reverse complement strand
GCCATCGTTTACATGTGGATCGTCGGCTTAGCCAGAACGCCGAATTAGGTCTGGTGGGCATCAAGACTCGCTGGCCACCCGCGGGAAGGGGCATCGCTGGCACCGGTTGCGCCTCCGTAGGCACTCGAAACTGTGACCGGCCCTGCGGAGCTGTCAATCGGCGCTTCAAACCCAGCCAGTGATCGGCGCTTCAAAACCGGCCAGCGGTGTTCTCTTGATGTTGGCGTTGTTTCGTTCGCCTGACAAGCTGTTACGTGGTTGGGGTCGCGACTTCAGTAGTAGCAGAGGCCGCGGCCTTCCGTTTCTGGCCAGCCGCCGACCCGGCGGGCGAAATCGGCGCATTGGCTGGTTTTGAATCGCCGTCGGCCCCGCCGACACCCGCTTGGTGACGAAGTCGATAGCTCTTGCCGGTGATGGAGAGGATTTCGGCGTGGTGCAGGAACCGATCGAGGATGGCCGTGGCGCTGGGGACGTCGCCGACCAGCTTGCCCCAATCTTCCAGCGGCCGGTTGTTGGTCATCACGGTGCTGCGGGCTTCGTAGCGGCGCATGATGATCTCGAACAGCACTTCGCCGCTGCGGCGGGGCAACTGCTTCATCCCCATGTCATCGATGATCAGCAGATCGGGCTTTAGGTAACGGTTCAAGACCTTGGCGTCCTCGCCGACGGCCTCCTCGTGGAGGAAGTCGCGAACCACGTCGAAGATCGAGCGGTAGAGGACGACGAAGCCTTGCTTGATCGCCTGAAATCCCAGAGCTTGCACGAGAAAGCTCTTCCCTGTGCCGGGCGGACCCAAGAGCAGCACGTCGCGATTCTCGCGGACGAACCGGCAGGTCGCCAGGTCGAAGACCTGCTTCTTCTTGATCGACGGATTGAAGGCGAAGTCGAACTGGTCGAGCGGCTTCAGCTCGCGGAACTGGGCCGCCTTGACGCGGCGTTCGATGAGGCGCTCGCCGCGGACGAGGATCTCGTCCTGCAGGATGAGTTCCAGGAATTCGGCGTGCGACAGTTGATGGCCGGCGGCTTCTTGGAGCCGCACGTCGAGGGTTTGGGCCAATCCCGACAGGCGGAGCTGGCGAAGCGTCGATTCGAGTGCATCTTTCATCCGTAACACTCCTTGTTCAAGAAGGAACCAGGGAAGAGGGAAGGAGATGGGGGTCTGGGGGAAGAACCTGGGGACTCTGGTTCTTCCCCCAGGAACGGCCAAGCGCCGTTCGCACCCAGGCGCCGTAGTCCGCGAGGGGACGAATGAGCGGATGCTCGTCCAACAGCGGCAGCGGCTGCTGCTGGGCGCCGCGGCGCTTCACGAGCTGCCGTAGCGTTCGCAGTCGAAAGGCCCGGTACGAAAGCGCGGTGCGGCAGGCCTCGTTGACGGCGTCGGCGGGCTGCTGCTTGCCGAGCGCCAGCAGGCCCTGCAAGACGCGCAGGCCCTCAATGCCGCGGGCGTGCAGCATCTCTTCGGCCCACGCCTGGGCGTGTTCGCCGATGCCGGCCGCCTGGTGCAAGAGCCAGGTTGCGCCGCGCTCGACGCCGCTGATCTTCTCGGGGGCCAGGTGCTCGCCGAGCGTGCTGAATCGTCCCGGCTCCCGGCGGACGTGCAGGGCGACCTGCTCGAAGCGGTGGTTAAAGATGCGAATGGTTCGCCCGTCCCAGCGGACCCAAACGCGACGACCCAGGTATTCGGGCGGCGCCGAATAATAAGCCTTGGCCACCTCGACGTGGCCGTCGCGGTTGACCGAACGCTGGGCCTCGTGGAAGTTGGGGAACCGCTCCATCGGCAGCGGCCGCAAGGCCGGTCGCTCGACTTCGCAGAACACGCGACCGACGTGCTTGCGCGTCGTCCCGTGAATCCGCGTATCGGCGACGTTCGCCTCCCAGTCCAGAAGATGCCGGTTCTGCTCTTCGAGGCTGGCGAACTGGCGGCCTTTGAGGCCGTTCTCTTGCACGTAGTCGACGCCCCGCTCAACCTTCCCCTTGTGCCGCGGCGTGTACGGCTTCGTCGGAAGAATCGTCGTGCCGTAGTGGGCGGCGAAGGCGGCGACCTTCGGAACTAACTCGGGGTCGAACCAGTCCGGATGCTTGACCGCTGCCTTCAGATTGTCGATCACCAGCGTCTGGGGAACGCCGTGAAAATGCTCGAAGGCGCTTTCGAGCGCCCGCAAGAAGTCGTCTGTCGTCTGGCGGTAGGTCGCCTCGCTGTACGCCTTGCGGCTATGCGACAGGACAATCCGAAAGACGTGCGTCTTCCGCCGCTTCCCGTCCGGACCGACGACCGGCGCACCGGTCCCGAAATCAACTTGCGCCTCTTGGGCTGGTTCGCACTCCATCCGGCGGAACGGCAGCGACCGCGTCCAGCCGATTCGCTTGAGGAACCGCCTCACGCTGTCGTAACTGATCGCCGCCCCGTGCTCGGCGACGAGGTCCTGGTGAATCCGCCGGGCGGACAGCCCCTGGGCCTCCTTGGCCTGGATGATCTCCCGCCACGGCTGGCAGTCGCTGCCGCGACCCGCTGCCGCGCCGGTCGGCGCATTGGCTGGGCTTGGAAGCGCTGATTCGCCGGCCGGGGAA
>JBGSYU010000109.1:0-6876 GCA_041750715.1 Lacipirellula sp. | reverse complement strand
AGAGCGCATTGGCACGCGTAGCGACTGTCATCCTGAGCGGAGCGAAGGATCTAGCGTGATTCTAGATTCTTCGCTCCGCTCAGAAGGACATGCCTACCACGCCAACCTACGAACGCGCTATTTCGCCAGGATTTCAATCACGGCGTCGGGCGTGCAGCCGAACTCGTCGGCGGCGCGGCGGCCCAAACCGCCCTGGCGAAGGGCCGTGGTTTGCTCGGCAAGGAACGCGGCGGGAGTTGCCGGGCCGGCAGTGAGCAACTGCGCGAGATGCTCTTCGGCCGCAGCAAGATCGCCACGCTCGAACGCTTCGAGCGCCTCGGCATACCTCTCCAAGTCGCCTTGCAGCCGCGTGGCGTCGGTCGCGGGGAACACGGTGAACAACTCCAGCGGCGCGTCGAGGCCCGGCAACCGCGCCGTGCAAACCTTTAGGGTGACCAGCCGCGACGATAATCGCTTTCGCACGGCATCGGTGGCCATCAGCGAGACGTCGAACCGCTTGGCCGCCATCAGCACGCGGCTGGCAACATTCACGGCATGGCCGCGGGGGCCGTACTTCAGCCGTTGCTGCGTGCCGGAGTTGCCGACCTGCGCGGCGCCGGTGTGAAGGCCGATGGCCAGCTCTAGCGATTCAGGCGCCAGATGTTGCCACTCGCGACTCACCATCGGCAACGACTGAAGCATCTGCATCGCCGCGGCGCATGCGCGGTCGGCATGGTCGGGCACGTCCAGCGGGGCGTTCCACATGGCGCATACGCCGTCGCCAAAGTAGTCGATCACGACCCCGCCATGATCGGTGATCGCACGGGTGAGCGCTTCCATCACCGCCGCGAGCAAGTCGTACGCATCGGCTGGCAGCATGTCTTCGGCCAGGCTCGTGAATCTGCGCAGGTCGGCGAACAGCAACGTCACTTCGCGAGTCTGACCATGCAGAGCTTCCGGGTGGCGATGAAGGTGCTCGGCAACCTCCGGCGAAAATGCCTGCTCTAGGAGCACCCGTTGGCGAGCCGACTCGATCTCCCGCTCGCGCCGAGCCATGCCAGCGGCTACCGCATCGGCGATTAGCTCAATCACGCGCGCTTCGAGCGTGCGAATGCCCCGGCGGCGGTTATCGCCCAGGCTGTGACGGACACCGTACAGCACCGCGATGATTTCCCCAGCGTCGTTGCGCACCGGCGCCGCGACGATTGATTCGTCAATATGCAGGGCCTCCGCTGCGACGGCGTCGCGAGCGTCGAAGGGCGTCGGGCTTCGCCACACGTCGGGCCGTCGTAGCACCAGCTCGACCGCGCTCCGCTCGTAGGCGATGCCGTGTTCGGGGCGCGGCACGGCGCTGCCGATGATTCTCCATTGGTCGCCGTCGCGAAGCAGCACCAGCGCGGCGTCGAGACCGGCGGCATCGAGGGCAATTGCCGACGCGGTATCGAAGAATGTGGGCGAACTGGACGCGACGCGGTGCAACCGGCCAGCCGCGGCGAGCCACTGGGCCACGGTTTGGGCGTCGGGGCCGCGTCTGGCGTTCCCAGTGGCAGGGCTATTGCCGCTGGCGACTGCCCGTTCGCCATGCAGCGGCTCGAGACTTGGGAGAACGCTGCTGCTGGAGTCGCGAACCTCGATCCAGATTTCACCAATTCGGAAGACGCGTGCCAGCGGCAACTCAATCGGCACGCCGCAAGAGAACGAGTCGCCCCCGGCAAGTTCAATCGCCGCGTTCATCTCTTGGCAGGCGACAACGATGGCGCCGCTGCTGACTCGGATGCGAACCAACGCGGCAGCCTGCCCCTCGTAAGTGCCGTCTTCAAACCGCCAGCAGACGTCGCCGTCGCGCTTGACGAGCGAGAAGCGCTCGTGCGTAGCGAGAAACTGGTCGTGCTGGTGCTCGCTGAAGACGGCGACATGCCACATGGCGATTGCTAGCGTCGGAGGGGCTGGATTTCGAGGCGTCCTCAAGATTACGTCGCGTCGCAGTGTCCCGCTTGCCGTGGGGGCCGCGCAATTAGCGTCACCCCTACAACCTGTCGCAGTGAGTCGGCGGCGTGAGTTTGCGCGGGATTGTCCCGATGCGCAAGAGTATGCTCGAACCCGCATCTATCGGGATCCTTTCCGGCGCCGCCCTGCTCGGCGCGGCGGGGGTCCGCGCCGTCACCGGCGTACGCGCGCTTGGGCGCCGACAAGATCGAGAAGCCGAGAATACCGACCGCCGACGGGCGGCCTTCGCCAATCAACTCGATGCGGCGTTGCATTGGGCGCGGGCTAGCCAGTCGTCACTGCGAGCGTGGACCGGCACGCGCTCCTTTCGCGTGTCGGCCGTGGCGGACGAGGCGGAGCATTGCCGATCGTTCTACCTGGCGCCGGAAGACGGCCGGCCGTTGCCGCGGTTCGAGCCGGGGCAGTATTTAACCTTCCATCTGCCATCCGCTGACCCCCTGCGACCACTAGTGCGATGCTATTCGCTGTCGGAGCGGCCGCGCGAGGACTTTTACCGCGTGACGGTTAAGCGCGTGGCGACGGGCGGCGGCAGCAACTACTTCCATCGCGACGTGCATCCGGGCGGGCTGCTTCAGGTCGAATCGCCGCAGGGCGCGTTTTTTCTCGATCCGACGGACAGTTTGCCCTTGGTGCTGGTGGGCGCCGGCATCGGCGTGACGCCCATTATGAGCATGGCCGCATCGCTCATTCATCGCGGGGACGCTCGGCCCATCTATATTTTTACCGGGTTTCGCAGCAGCCGCGAGCATCCCTTCCGCGTGCAGTTGAACGAACTTACGAGCGTCGCGCCAAACCTATCTCTGGACGTCAGCTACTCTCGACCGCTGGCAACTGATCGGCTGGACGTAGAATACGACCATCATGGCTTCGTCGATGCGTCGCGGCTGCAGCGCGTGTTGCCGTCGAGCAACTTTCGCTATTACGTTTGCGGGCCGGCGGCGATGATGGAGTCGCTCCTGCCGACACTGCTGAAGCAAGGCGTCCCGGCCGATCACCTCCATTACGAGGCGTTCGGCCCGGCAAGCGTACTGGGCCTTACCGGCGCGGGCGCGACGCCGCCGTGCGACGTTCAATTCGCACGCTCGGGCAAGGCGCTGCGGTGGACGGGCAATGAATCGTCGCTGCTGGAACTTGCCGAGCGCGGCGGCGTGCCAATGGAATCGGGCTGCCGAGCCGGCGGCTGCGGGCAGTGCCGCGTGATGATTGCCGCAGGGCGGGTAGCTCACGCCAAGCCGCCGGGAGTGCAACTGGTCGACGGCGAATGCCTCGCCTGCATCGCACGCCCCACCGGCGACGTCATCGTCGACGCCTGATTGTAGGGATTATTCGAGCGAGCCGGGGCGTCTCGCCCCCGGCGCCCAGCATCCTAGACTTGCCTAATCGCCAGCGCTCGCCGCCCTGAACCGTCATCCGATGCGCCTAATACTTGCAATACTCATTCTGCTCTCCGCGGCCCCGTCGACCGCTGAAGCGGTTGACGCCGACGTCGGCTTTTTGCGGTGCGACCCCGCGAAAACGCTGGGGCCCGACTCGTGCATCAAGTGCCACGAGGACGAGATGCTGCGATGGAAACAGACTCCCCACTACGCGACGTTCGAAACGCTTCATCGAAAGCCCGAAGCCAAGGAGATCGCCGAGCGACTCAGCCTGCGCAGCGTGAAGCGTAACGACCAATGCACCAAGTGCCACTTCACGACGCAGACCCTGGAAGGTCGCGACCGCGTCGTGGCGGGCGTGTCGTGCGAGTCGTGCCACGGCGGCGCCCAGGATTGGGTCGTGCTCCACAGCGATTACGGCGGGCCGACGATCGCCAAGGCGGGTGAGACGCCCGAACATCGCAGGAAGCGCATCGAGCGCAGCATTTCCGCGGGGATGAACAATCCGGCCAACCTGTACCTGATCGCACGGCAGTGCCTCGCGTGTCATACCTTGCCCAATGAGCGGCTGGTCAACGTCGGCGGGCACGCGTCCGGCACGCCGGAGTTCGAACTGGTAGCCTGGTCGCAAGGCAAAGTGCGGCACAACTTTCTGGGAACCGATGGCTTGGCTAACGCGCCGTCGAGCCCCGAAAGGTTGCGGGTGATGTTCGTCGTGGGCGTGATGGCCGACCTCGAAGCCAGCCTGCGGGCCACTGCTAGCGCTAGCGAAAAGGCCGCCTTCGGAATTACCGCGGCCCAACGGGCGGCGCGGCAGAAAAGACGCCTGTACGAAATCTCGCAATTGGTCGAGAATCCGCAGGTTCAAGCGGCAATGCAAGCAGCCCTGGGCGTGCGGCTGAAGCTCAACAATCGCGAGGCGCTCGTCGCCGCGGCAGATGAGATCGGTCGGGCGGCGCTGGAGTTTGCCGCAACCGCTGACGGCGCGTCGCTAGCTGCGATCGACCCGCTGCTGCCCCAGCCGGCTCAGTACAAGTAAGTTCGTGGCTCCAAATCATGGCCGACATGGAAGTCGCCGCTCGTCGACCGCAGCGTTGGGATACGCCCTTTGGCGAGCCGCTGCGCGATCGTGAAGTCGACCGACTGCTAGCCACTGAGCCGTTTCGCGACATCGATCCGACTCGTTTTCCCACGACGCTGCCGCTGCGCGAAATCTTGCGAAACGACGCCCGGCTCCAGCGCTACACTGCCGGCGACATCGTCGTTCGCGAGGGCGACTACGGGCATAGCGCGTTTCTTATTCTGAGCGGCCGGGTGCGCGTGGTACTCTCCGGCCTCTCTGCTGAAGCTCTGGGACGCGAGGAGCCAAGGCAGCTTGGCTGGCTGGCGAGTTTGCTGAGCGTGGTTCGGCAACCGCGGTTGCCTGAAGTGCGCGAGGGGTACGCGTCGGGAGTCGAGCGTCCCTCCCCTAGCCCCTCGGCGCCACGGCCCCTCTGCGACCTTCGAGGGAGGGGGATGAACGAGGATCGGCCGCGGGTGTTCTTGCAAGACGTGCCGCGGGTGCTGGATGAAACCGATACGGCGGTGCTCGAAACTGGCGAAATCTTTGGCGAGCTCGCGGCGCTTACGCGAAGCCCGCGCTCGGCCACGGTATTCGCCGAAGGCGACGCGGTGCTGCTGGAGATTCGTTGGCAAGGGCTGCGCGATCTCATGCGGCGAACCGACGCGCTGCGACTGCACATTGAGCGGCTCTACCGCGAAAACAGCTTGCGGGTTCATTTGCGCGAGACGCCGTTGCTGGCCGATCTCCCCCCGGATCAAATCGCGGCAGTCGCCGACGCGACGGTTTTTGAAAGCCACGGCGAGTTTGACTGGCACCAGGCGTATCAAGCCGCGGTTCGTCGTCGGCCTGGCGACGCGATCGTCGATGAACCGTTGATTGCCGAAGAAGGCGTTCCGGCCGACGGGTTGATTCTCATTCGCTCGGGCTTCGCGCGGCAAAGTCGTCGCCATGGACACGGTCATCGCACGGCCGCCTACTTGGGCCGCGGCCAGGTTTTCGGACTGGCGGAGGCGATTCAAACGGCAGCGAGCGGCCGATCGACGGCGTGGATCAATTCGCTACGGGCCTTGGGCTACGTCGACGTTCTGCGAATTCCGCAGCAGGCGCTCGAAGAACTGGTATTTCCCAACCTGTCGCCAGACACGCTGGCCCGCGTCTTCCGCGAGCAGGGGGGCTCGCTCCAAACGAGCGGCGAAGGCAGCGATGCCGCTAGCGTCGATCAGGGCCTCCTGGAGTTTCTGGTCGACAAACGGTTAATCAACGGACAGCAGGCGATGGTCATCGACCTCGACCGCTGCACGCGCTGCGACGACTGCGTACGGGCGTGCGCGGCGACGCACGACAACAATCCCCGCTTTACCCGGCAGGGACCGCGGCATGGTCCGCTGATGGTCGTGCAGGCGTGCATGCATTGCGTCGACCCGGTGTGCATGATCGGTTGCCCGACCGGCGCCATCGGCCGCGATGAGGCGACCGGCGTGGTGCATATCAACGATCGCACCTGCATTGGCTGTAGCGTGTGCGCTCAGAGCTGCCCCTACGACAACATTCAAATGGTCGAGATACGCGATCGTCGCGGCGCCGCCTTGATTGACGCGGCAACGCAGCAGCCCTTGGCCAAGGCCACGAAGTGCGACTTGTGCATCGGACTCCCCGGCGGCCCGGCATGCCAGCGGGCGTGCCCGCATGATGCGCTGGTGCGACTGGATTTGGGCAATCTGGGCGACCTCTCGCAGTGGGTTTCTCGATAGCGTCGCATTCGCCTTCGCTGCGCATCGGTAATTCGCTACGCTAGCAACGCACATGATTGGAAGCCCCCGGCTCTGCCGGGGGACAAGGGGCGCCTGACACCCGCGCCTGTCGCAGTCCACCGGCGAAGCCGGCGGCTTTTATTATCCATTCGGATTGACCAACCGCACCATGCGCTTCTTCGCCCGCCGCCGCCTTATTGGAACCGCCGGCGCGCTGGCGGCGCTAGGCGGCGTGTGGCTGTGGGCCGAGCGGATCGAGAACCGACTAGAATCGTCGAGCTACTTCACTGGTTGGTTGCTCCTGGGTTTGCTGCTTTTCTTAGCCCTGTTTCAAGTTCGAAAGAAGCTGCCGGCGCCGCCGTTAGGAAGCGCCGCGATGTGGATGCAGGTGCATATCTACACCGGATTCGGGTCGGCGGGCTTATTCTTGATGCACGCGCCATGGCGGTGGCCCAACGGCAAGCTCGAGTCAGTGTTGGCACTGTTGTACATCGTGACGCTTGCCAGCGGCGTGATCGGATTGTATTGGACGCGAACGCTTCCCAAGCGATTAAGCCGCTTGGGGAGCGAAGTGATTTACGAGCGAATCGCCGCCTTGCGCGGCCGGTTGCGCGATCGGGCGCAGTCGTCGGTGCTCGCAGCGGTTCGCATGGGCGGGACGACGACGCTGGGCGAGTTCTACAACGCCCGATTGCACGAG
>JBGSYU010000108.1:0-2336 GCA_041750715.1 Lacipirellula sp. | reverse complement strand
TTGAAGCCGGAGCTGACTCGTTACTTGCGTCAATTTGACGACTGCTTTGCGCGGCGGGACACGCGGGCTCACTTTCCGGTGTACGTCGAGGGGCAACTCTCCGAACTGCCCGCCAAGAGCTGCGAGCCGATGGCGCTGGCGGCGGGCGTCGCCCCGCGGACGTTGCAAGAGTTCTTGTCGCAGCACCGTTGGGATGAGGACTCTCTGCGCCGTCGGCTGCACGAGATCGTCATGCGCGATCACGCAGGTCCCCATTCGATCGGGCTCATCGACGAGACGAGCGACGTCAAGAAGGGGGACAAGACGCCCGGCGCGCGAGCGGCAGTGGTGCGGCTGCGTCGGCAAACAGGAGAATTGCATCGTCACGGTCCACCTGGGCTACGCGACCGGGGACTTCCACTGCCTCGTCGACGGCGAACTGTATCTGCCCCAGAGCTGGTCGGAGGACCGTGAGCGATGTCGCGTCGCGGGCATCCCCGACGAGGTGGTCTACCGTTCCAAGTTGAAGATTGCTCTGGAACTGTACGACCGCGCCCGGGAGAACGGCGTCCAGTTCGACTGGCTGACGTTCGATGAGGGCTACGGCGGAAAACCACTGTTTTTGCAGGGTTTGAACAGCCGCGGGCAACGCTACGTCGCCGAGGTTCCGGTGACGTTTTCGTGTTGGTCGGCGCGGCCGAGCATCGCGGAGCGACCCTACCGCCGCGGCGGACGAGGGCGGCCCCGCAAGGCGCCTCGGTTGCGCGCCGGCAGCCCTTCGCCGTGCGGCGTCAAGGAACTGCTCCAGCGCTCGCCAGCGCTGAGCGCTCAAGACTGGACGCGCTACCGCGTGAAAGACGGCGAGAAGGGTCCGCTCGTTTGGGACGTGAAGCACGCCCGCGTCACGATGAAGAACGGCGACGGCTTGCCGGGAATCGAGCTCCGTCTGGTCGTCGCGCGCAACGCCTTGGATCACGACGAAGTGAAGTTCTTCGTCAGCAACGCCCCCGCCGAGACGAGCGTCGAGACGCTGTTGTTGGTCGCCTTCTCGCGGTGGCGCGTCGAACGGTGTTTTCGCGACCAGAAGCAAGAGATCGGGCTCGACCAGTGGGAGGGTCGGCGTTACGTCGGCCTCCAGCGGCATCTGATCTTGTCGTGCGTTAGCTATCTGTTCCTGGCCCGCTGCCGCGAGCGACTGCGGGGGGGAAAATCCAGAGGTCACCGTCTGCCAAGTCCACGCCGCCGTCGGCGCCCTGGTCGAGAGCTGGTGGCTTAACGGCCGCGCCTCCCCAACGCTCATCGAGCACGCCGCCCACGTCATCCAGCACTGGCAACGACGCAACGCCGCCGCACGGGCCTCCCACCGCAAACGAACCCTCAAGATGCGGGCGAGATTCCGCGGCAACGCGGCGCAGATCCGTCCGCTGGCGCAAGAACCGGGCGCAGGAATCAATTAGCCGGTCCCATTCAAATGATGTGGCCGCCAGGCGGTCTGCTGGGGGATGTCCGATAGCGCGTCTAGAAATGTCCGATAAGCTGAGCGCGAACGTGGCGGCGGGAAGGCCAGCTTCGTTCCGCAACTGCTGATTCAGCAAAGCGTTACAGCATCCTGACATGCAGAGTCGAAGGAGACTTTAGGGGATTCCCGCCGCCTCCACTAATCTCGACCGGAATCGCCGTAGCATGCGCTCGACGAGCCTCCCGTTCTCGGCCATGGAGTTACGTCGACGACCATCAAACTGAAACAGTTCGATTGATTCGTCCAGCAGAGCGGGCAAATAGCGTAAGAACTTTGTGTACCAAGAGTTGCAACGGTTCGAGTCCTCTCGCCTTGCTCGCCTTCGACCTTTTGACCTGCTACCAAGGCACCCCCACTCAGGACGGAGGCCGTTTCCAAGCCTTGCTTTTTGAAGCATCGGCATATCGCTACCGACTCGCGCTGCGTTCTCGCCGCTGCCAGCTCAGGACACGCCCACATTTGTGACCAAGGCAGAGCCGATGCCGTGCCTTGCCTTATTCAACTAACTCGATCGCACCGGGACGCCATGTTTTGTCAAACCAAGGTTCGAGCGGACCGTAGAGTCGCAGGATCATGAACCAGCCTTTGCCGGGAATGGTCTGAATCCAGTTGGCTTCCTTTCCTGGAGGCGACTTCGGACCGAAATACATATCCACCGAACCGTCCGCAACTTTCGGTTATATCTCAGCGCCCCCGCGCCGCCCTTTCCGTCGGGCGGCCGTGCGTGGGCGGGATGACCGTCCGTACGCCGCGGTCGTTTCGCGCGTGCGCATGGTTGGGCTCCGAGTCGTAGCCCGCGTCGGCGACGATCGAGGTCAGCCGCACGCGCCGCAAGGCG
>JBGSYU010000107.1:0-1914 GCA_041750715.1 Lacipirellula sp. | reverse complement strand
CTGGAGGTTCGATGCGTTGAAACGGCGGGGATGCAGTGCTATCGTGGCTCGGCGCCCATTAAAAGCCCCCGGCTCTGCCGGGGGACGAATGAACCAACGGTCCATCGTTTCGCGGTCCCCCGGCAGAGCCGGGGGCTTTTATGATGCCCCCTTCGCCCCCCATCCGACGCGCCCTGGTTAGCGTCAGCGACAAGCGCGGATTGCTCGACTTTGCCCATGCGCTCGTGGCGGCGGGGGTTGAAATCTTCAGCACCGGCGGAACGCGGCGGCATTTGGAAGATGCGGGGATGGCGGTACGCGACGTGGCCGATTACACCGGCTTTCCGGAGATGATGGACGGCCGGGTGAAGACGCTGCACCCGAAGGTGCATGGCGGAATTCTCTGCCGGCACGACAATCCCGACGACATGTCCTCGCTCGCGCTGCACGGCATCTTGTCGTTCGAACTGGTGGTGGTGAACCTGTATCCGTTCGAGCAGACGATCGCTAAGCCGGGGGTGTCGATTGAAGAGGCTATCGAGCAGATCGACATCGGCGGGCCGTCGATGATCCGCTCGGCGGCGAAAAACCATGCGTTCGTAACGATTGTAACGGACGCGGGGCAGTACGACGCGATTTTGGAGCAGCTACGCTCGCACGGCGCTACGACACCGGCGCTGCGGCGCGAGTTGGCGGGGGCGGCGTTCGTGCTGACCGCGGCGTATGACGCCGTGATCGCGGCGTATTTCGCGACGTTGCAAGAGAACGAGGCACACGCCCCCGCTAGCCCCGACCAAGCTTGGTCGGGGCTGCCGCCCGAGGCGCGCATCAAGTTGGAGCGGCGTGCCACGCTTCGCTACGGCGAGAACCCTCATCAAACCGCGGCGCTCTACGCAACGCCAGACGCCCGTCCCCACGCGCTGGTAAACGCCCAGCAGCTTCACGGCAAAGAACTTTCCTACAACAACCTGCTCGACCTCGACGCCGCGCTGGCGATCGCTCGGTCGCTGCCGCAGCCGGCCGTGGCGGTGCTGAAGCACAACAACCCGTGCGGAGCGGCGACGGCGGCCACCCTCGGCGAGGCCGTGGCAAAGGCGTGGGACGGCGACCCCACCAGCGCGTTCGGTTCGGTGCTGGGCGTGAACGTGCCGGTGGATGCGCAGGCGGCGGAGTTTCTGGCCGAGCCGGGGAAGTTCGTCGAAGCGATCGTCGCCCCTGAGTTCACGCCCGATGCCGTGCGGATTCTCACCACCAAGCCGAAGTGGAAGGACAACGTGCGGCTGCTGCGGGTCGGCGCCATCGAGCCGGGCCGCGGGGCGCTCCAGTGGCGCCCAATCGACGGCGGTATGCTGTGCCAGACGGCGGACGACCTGCCGGATGAGCCGGACGACTGGAAAGTCGTCTCAGAAAAACAGCCGAGCGAATCGCTGCGGCGCGACCTTCAGTTCGCCTGGGAGACCGTTCGGCATGTGAAAAGCAACGCGATCGTGCTGGCGAGCGACGGGGCCTTGGTCGGCGTGGGGGCCGGGCAGATGAGCCGCGTGGATGCGGTGGAGATCGCGTTAAAGAAGGCCGGCGAGCGGGCCCGAGGGGCGGCGTTGGCTTCGGACGCCTTCTTTCCGTTCGAGGATTCCATTGCCGCTGCCGCTGAAGCGGGCGTCGCCGGGATCGTGCAGCCAGGCGGGTCGCGGCGGGACGACGAGGTGATCGCGGCGTGCAACCGAGCGGGGATACCGATGATTTTCACGGGCCGACGGCACTTTCGGCATTAGAAAAAAGCTGTCAGCCGTCAGCTTTCAGCGATCAGCCAGCCAAGAAAGGCCGGCGAGGGAATCTTCTGTTCTGGCTGATCGCTGATGGCTGAAAGCTGACAGCTTCCTTCGCTTTGCTTTTTTCGCAAGGATCGGCGATAATTTATCGGCCGCGGCCCCCGCG
>JBGSYU010000106.1:0-4102 GCA_041750715.1 Lacipirellula sp. | reverse complement strand
ATCGCACACCAGCGGCACGTCGCCCACTTTAGGCTCGCTCTTGAACTGCACGCCCTGGATCGTTTCATTCGACGTGTAGTGAACGAAGGCGGCCTGCGGATCGAGGTTCAGGTCGCCGCGCTCCGGGAGGCGGTCGTAGTTAGTCGCCTTGCCATCCCACGCAACGCGAGTCTCGCCGGCTTTCTTGGCTTCCTTGAGCGCGTCGTTGCCCCATGAGCCGGTGAGGATATAGTCGGCCGACTGGCCGCGACCCATCAGGTTCATCGGCACCATTGAAAACTGCAGCCGACTGCCGCCTTGCAGGAACAGCACGGCGTAGTCGTCGGGGATTGACAGCAGCGTGCGGAGGTTCTTTTCGGCGGCTTCGATGATGGGGGCGAAGGCTGCGCTGCGGTGGCTGATCTCCAGGATCGAGGCGCCGGCGCCGGGCAGTTCGAGCATCTCGCGCTGAATCTGTTCCAGCACCGGCACGGGCAACACGGCCGGGCCGGCCGAGAAATTGTAGACCCGATGGGTCATGATCGTTCCTTACGACAGGAATTCGTAGGTGAGAAACGGGCCATTTTAGCCCTGGGGAGCTAGCTTGGCGATGGGCTATTCAGCCGAGTCGTTCGGGCGTCCGGCCGAGTCTAATGCGGCATTGCCGGGAAGAATGGTCAGTCTTCGCACGGCGCCCTGGGTAGTCCATGCCAGGGCGAACGGCTAGGCTTAAGGGTAGGCGCGGCGTCGCAAAGGTTCGCGGCATTTCGACACCGATCGAAAGCAGAGCCGATGGCGGCGACGCCCCGCTTCCACCCCGCCCGGATTCATGGAGATTCCCCGCAGCAAGGCCTCCCCGCAACGTTTGGCGCGTTACAGGCGTTGGGCGAATACGATTACTGCGCGCCGACCGCGATTCAGTTCGTCGGCGGACTGGGTGACCATTTTTCTCGCAGGCCTGGTGGGTCTCGGCGCCGGTTATGGAGCGGCCCTTTTCACCTGGATGATTCACCAGGTACAGGATCACTCCTTTAATTGGGCGAATGCGTTTACCGCGTCTTACCCGTGGATGGCCAACGCGGCCATCGTCCTCACGCCAGCGGTCGGACTGGTCGTGGTGGCGTGGCTCACTCGCACGTTTGCGCCAGAAGCCGCTGGGCACGGTGTTCCGGAAGTCATTACCGCCGTCGCCCGTAACGACGGAATCATTCGTCCGCAAGTATCGGTCATCAAGGCTGTGGCGAGCGCGATATGCATTGGCGCCGGCGGATCGGTCGGTCGCGAGGGGCCGATTGTGCAGGTCGGCGCGGCGCTCGGCAGCACGGGCGGGCAACTGTTTCGCCTCGCCCCGCGGCAAACGAAGATCCTGGTCGCAGCGGGCGCCGCGGCAGGCATTAGCGCTACTTTTAATGCGCCGCTCGCCGGCGTAATGTTCGCCAGCGAGATTATCATCGGCACGTTCGCCATCCAAAGCATGACGCCCATCGTCATTGCCAGCGTGCTGGCGGACGTCGTGCAGAAGCAAGTCGGCGAATTCGGAGTGCAGCCGGCGTTTCAGCAGATTGACTACTCCTTTCCCACATCGCTGGCGTACATGCCGCCCTACTTTCTGCTGGGATTAGGCGCGGGAGTGTTCGCGGTGAGCTTCACGAAGCTGTTGTATTGGATCGAGGAATCGGGCGAGCGTCGGCTTCCGGATTGGCGGATACGCGCGATCGTGCTCGGCCTAGCCGTGGGCGCAATTGGCGCAACGTTCAACTGGTTGCCGCCCGTTCGCTCGCTCGACACCGATTTGCGAGTGGAAGCCGCGGATCGGGCTGTGGAAAAGCTCGAGGAATCGCCGGCGGGCCGTGGCGCCGCGCTCGTCGCGATCGAAACGCCGCTCGACCCCCTGCCGCCGCCGCTGTTAGGCTCCGGCTCCGAAGTGATCGATCATGCGCTGCATTTGCAGACCAGCCGCGGCGGCGTTTGGAATTGGGACGTTCCTTACGTCCGCGAGGGCGAGGGCTTTGCCGCTAGCAAGACAGTACGCGTCGATCGAGAAGAACTCTGGGCGGAAATTCGCTGGCTGGTGCCCCTCATGTTGCTCAAGCCGCTGATGACCAGCATCACCCTCGCTGGCGGCGGCTCGGGGGGCGTGTTCGCCCCGTCGCTTTACATCGGCGCGACATTGGGCGCGGTCTTCGGGCTGTTAGTGAATCTCTTAGCTCCCGCCTACGCGGTCGATCCCGGCATCTACGCCATCGTGGGCATGGGAGCGCTCGTCGCCGGAACAACGCACGGCATCCTCTCGGCGATTCTCATCGTCTACGAGATGACGAACAACTACCTGATCATCCTTCCAATCATGATCGCTGCGGGACTGTCGAGCCTGGTCGCGCGCTATCTCGATCCCGAAAGCATTTACTACAAGAAGCTAAGCCGCCGTGGCGAAACTCTCTTTCGCGGCCACGACCTGCATCGTCTCGACCACGTGATGGTGCGGGACGTAATGATACGCGCCTTTCCGCGTCTCAAGCAGAACGACAACGTGTCCGAAATCGTCCGCGTCGCGCACGAACATCCGCAAATGGAAAGCCTGCCCGTGATGGACGCCGATGGCCGGCTGATCGGCGTCATCCGTCCGATCGACTTGCACCGCGTGCTGGAAAGCGACGTATCGCCCCATTTAGTGAACGCCGAAGATATTGCGTTGCGGACGCCGATCTCAGTCTCGCCAGCGGAGAACCTATTCGAGGCGATCCGCGATTTCGGAGCGCACGACGTCGAGTTGCTGCCCGTGGAGACGGGCAAAGGCGAGAATCGGCGATTGATCGGAGTTCTGCTCCGACGCGACGTGATGAAACGCTATCGCGAAGAGATGTTGGCCCGTCATTGATCATCGCGCCGCGGCAATCGCTTCGCCACTTCGCCAGTGCGACCCCTCGCGCTCCACCCGATGATAGAGCGTATCCCGCTCCACAGGTTCGCGGCCCGCCTCTTCGATCAGCCGGCGGATTTGCTCGACCGACAGGATTTCCGGCGTCTCGGCCCCGGCGTCGTGGTAGATCAGCTCGTGCCGCACGGTGCCGTCGAGGTCGTCGGCGCCGTAGGCGAGCGCGATCTGGGCCGTCGCGATGCCCAGCATGATCCAATACGCCTTAACGTGCGGCACGTTGTCGAGCATCATCCGGCTCACGGCCATCGTCCTCAGGTCCATCAGCGCGTTGGGCTTCTTGATATGCGACAGGCCCGTGTTGTCGGGATGGAACGCCAGCGGGATGAACGTTTGGAAGCCGCCGGTTTGGTCCTGCAGTTCCCGCAGGCGAATCAGGTGGTCGATGCGATGGTACGCCTGCTCGATGTGGCCGTAGAGCATCGTGCAATTCGAGCGGAGGCCCAACTCGTGGGCGTTGCGATGCGTTTCAAACCATCGCGACGAATCGGCCTTATGCTCGCAGATCTGATTGCGAACCTCTGGGTGAAAAATCTCGGCCCCGCCGCCGGGGAGACTGCCGAGGCCGGCCGCCATCATGTCCTGAAGCACCCAGCGGATCGGCTTCTTTGTAAGCCGCTCGAACCAATCAATCTCGACGGGCGTCCATGCTTTGAGGTGCAGCTCGGGAAAGTGTTCGTGCAGCGTGCTGATGACGCCGCGGTACCACTCGTACTTCGCCTGATGATGCAACCCGCCGACGATGTGCATCTCGGTGCAACCATTGTCGACCGCCTCTTGCCCACGGGCCCGCACCTGCTCCTCGTCCATGAGATAGCCCTTCGCCGAACGGAGATCGGCCCGGAACGCACAGAACGTGCAGCGGTAGACGCAAACATTGGTCGGATTGAGATGCGTATTGATGTTGTAATACGCGGCGTTGCCGTTCTTGCGCTCGCGAACGAGATTGGCAAGCTCGCCGACTTCAGACAGCGGCGCATCGTCGCGGTAGAGCTTCAGGCCGTCGTCGAACGACAGCCGCTCGCCGGCTTCTATCTTTTCGCTGACGGAACGGAGGATTTCGGACGAAGTTCTTAACATCTTTGTTAGCTTGCGAGGTTGTTTAACTCACGCAAAGGCGTAAGGCGCAAAGACGACGCAAAGAAGAAAAAGGGATGGAGCAATTCCTCTTCTTTGTTCTTTGCGATT
>JBGSYU010000105.1:0-2388 GCA_041750715.1 Lacipirellula sp. | reverse complement strand
GCGGGAAGCCCCGCCTGGCAGGCCGACACCCTGGCGGCGCCGTCGTCGTTCAATAATGCGGCGTCGGGAGGCAACTCGGGGACCAATACGACCGCCGCGGCGATCGACGCGATGCACGCGTCGATCCCGGTCGGTACGCCTACGGCGTTGTTCCAGAGCGAACGATTCGACAAATCGGGCGGCGCGAACCTGCTGTGGGACTTCCCGGTTGCGCCGGGGCAATACGAAGTGCGACTGTACTTCGCGGAAACGTGGAGCGGAGCGTTCGCCAATGGCGCGCGCGTGTTCGACGTGACGATTGAGGGAACTACCGTCCTCGACAACTACGACGTATTTGCCGACGCAGGCGCGCGAGCCGGCGTTATGAAAAGCTTCATCGTCACCAGCGACTCGAATCTCGATATCGACTTTTTGCGAGTTACGCAGAACCCGGCGGTGAAGGGGATCGAAAACCTGACGGTCGCCCCGGCGCCCGGCCCGCTCAATCCATCGGCTACGGCGCTCGCCTTCGGCGACGTCGCGGTCGGCCAGACCGGCACACGGCAACTAACGCTCACCACTGGAAGCGCGCCTGGCGGGGCGTCGATCACCATCGATCCGGCACAGGCCGGAATCTTGTCATCTGGGTCGCCGTTCGGGTTCAGTTTCACCCAGAGCGCGCCGATCGTGCTGGCGCCGGGCCAATCGACAGTCGTGACCGTCACCTATTCGCCCGCGGCGGCGACCTCCAGTATTGCCGAGTTAGCCATCCTGCACAGCGGCGCCGGCGGCTCGCTTTCGGTCGGCTTGATGGGAGTCGGAACGCCGCAGCAGCAGAGCACCGTCGTCTACCGGGTCAACGCCGGCGGCCCCGCCACCGAGGCCACGCCCGGGTGGACGGCCGATACGGCCGCGGCGCCCTCGCCGTTCAACAACGCGTCCGCTGGCGGCAATTCCGGCGTCAACGCGACCACGGCGATCATCGGAGTGGCGCACCCTTCGATCCCGGCCGGCACGCCGGCGTCGATCTTCCAGTCGGAGCGATTTGACAAGCCGGGCGGCGCCAACCTGTTGTGGGACTTCGCCGTCACGCCAGGGCAGTACGAGGTTCGGCTTTACTTCGCCGAAACGTGGAGCGGGGCGTTCAACAACGGCGTGCGAGTGTTCGACGTGACGATCGAAGGCGCCACGGTGCTCGATAACTACGACGTGTTTGCGGACGTCGGCGCCCGAACGGGCGTCGTGAAAAGCTTCACCGTCACCAGCGACGGCAATCTCGACATCGACTTTCTGCGTGGCGTGCAGAATCCGGCGATTAAGGCAATCGAAATTCTCACCGTCGGCGCGCCGACCGCGGGAACGCTTCAATCGTCATCGTCGTCGATCGCCTTCGGAACCGCGGTGATCGGACAGCCGACTTCCCAGCAAGTGATGCTTACGAACACCGCAGCCGCCGGAGGCCCGAGCATCACGATCGATCCGGCCTCAGCGTCGATCGCTCCCTCGGGCCAATATTCGGTCAATTTCGGCCAGTCGACGCCGTTCACGCTGGCGCCCGGCGGAACGAAGATCGTCACCGTGACGTATACGCCAACTAATTCGAACACGCATATGGCCACGCTCAGCATCCCGCACGGCGGCACGGGCTCGCCGCTGCAAATCTCGCTCTCGGGCACGGGCGCCGCGATAGTCCCTATCAGCTTTTCCAAGTCGCTGCTGAGCGGAGCGACGGGGCTCGATCGCCCGACCTCGGTGCAGTTCGGGCCTGACGGGCGGCTGTACGTCTCGCAGCAAAACGGCATTCTTCGGGCGTACACGATCGTCCGCAACGCGGCGAACCAATACAACGTCATCGCCCAGGAAACCATCACGCTCATCAACAACTTGCCGAACCGCAACGACGACGGCACGCTGAACCCCGCCGTTCACGATCGACTGGTAACCGGCATCCTGGTGACGGGAACGGCAGCGGCCCCGGTTCTTTACGTCACGTCGTCCGATCCGCGCATCGGCGGCGGCCCCAGCGGCGCCGATCTGAATCTCGATACGAACTCGGGCATCATTTCTCGACTCACGAAGGTCGGCAGCACCTGGCAACAGGTCGACCTGGTCCGCGGCCTGCCGCGTTCGGAGGAGAATCATACGGCCAACGGCCTGCAACTGGACCCGGTGACCAACACGCTGTACGTCGCCGTGGGCGGCAATACGAACATGGGGGCGCCGTCGAACAATTTCTCGTTCCTGCCAGAGTACGCCCTGTCCGCGGCGATTCTGTCGATCGACTTAAACGCCATCGGCGAGACGACGTACGACCTACCGACGTTGGACGACGAAACGCGCGCCGGCGCCAACGACGCGAACGACCCGTTCGGCGGCAACGACGGCCGCAATCAATCCCGACTCGTTCCC
>JBGSYU010000104.1:0-4928 GCA_041750715.1 Lacipirellula sp. | reverse complement strand
CGACCCAGACGTGCCTCATCCTCGCACAGCAGCGCCAAGGTATGGCGTAACAATTTCCCGTTACGGGCAGTTGCGAGTCGGGACGCACCGAAGGGCCTCACTTGGCATCCCTCGCAGGGCCAAGTGAGGTCCTTTTTTTGTTTATATAGCCGGCCCATCCTGGACCGATACGATTGGATTCATCTAGTCGCTGCGGCTTAAAAGGGATGACTCCCGGCCAGGATGGCCGGGCTATTTTCCGGTCGAACGCCGCAACAGCCAATCGCCGAAGCTCGCCGACAACTGAGAAATCGCGAATAGCAGCTTGGCCTTCGCGGGAACCACCAACTCCGCCTTCCGCCGTTCGCATGCACGAAGAACGGCGCCCGCCAGTTGATCGGGGTCGATCGCCTTCAAGCGAGCGCCTGCCCCCGGGGCTTGCGCCGACTCGGGTACGCCAGGCACAGCGGCCAAGTACCGAGACCCTGCATCGTCGCGAGCAATGGGTCCCGGGCACACCAGCATCACATGTACGCCTTGGTCGGCAAGTTCCAGCCGTAGTTGCTGCGTGTAGGCGGCCAGCGCGAACTTGCTTGCCGGGTACGCTCCCATATAGCGCGCCGCCACCTTGCACGCCAGCGAGCCGACATTCACCAGATGCCCGCGACTTTTCAGTATCAGCGGCGCCAGCGCTCGCGTGGTTCGAACGGCGGCGAGAAAGTTCACGTCGAGCAGTTGCTGAAAATCCTCCGGCGAAGTGTCGAGCGCCGTCCCGCGAGTCGAACGCCCCGCGCAATTGCACAGTAAATCGAGCCGGCCAAACCGTTCGCCCACCATCGCCGCGAGTCGGTCGACGTCTTCTTGCCACGCGACGTCGCCAGCGAACGCAACGACCTCGGCGCCGCCGCGATGCAATTGCTGGGCGGCCGCTTCGAGCGGTTCCTTTCGTCGCGCCATGAGCACGACGTTCGCGCCGCTGCTCGCCAAGGCGCGGCCCAACGCGAGCCCCAGTCCGGCGGAGCCGCCCGTCACCACGCAGACTTTGTCTTGCCAATAGGTCATGAAGTGGCCGGCGGCTAGCGGCTGGCGGCTAGCGGCCAGAAAGTGGAGACTTGACGACGGTGACGCTTTCGATTCGCAATCGAACTGTGCTCAGCGTTTTTTTTGCCTCGTTCGTTCTGGCCTACAGCCGCTAGCCGCTGGCCGACAGCCATTTCCGCGGTGAGTTGACCGTATTCCCAAGGCGCCGTCCAGGGGTCACAATACACCCGCGCTATCGACCGCATTTAGCCCCCGGTCAGTGACCGGGGGCTAATTGAACGTTGGTCATTCCCGCCACCTACCCCCACCGGCCGTGAACCCATGGATGGCACCACCCACCTCAGCGCGCCCTCGCAGTGGGCCCGCACCAAGATCGTCGCCACCGTCGGCCCGGCGTGCGGCGAGGTCGAGCAGCTCACCGCCCTGGTTCACGCCGGCGCCGACGTGTTTCGCCTGAACATGGCCCACGGCGGCCCTGAACAGCAGCAGGTGTTCGTCGACCGCATCCGCCAGGTCAGCCGCGAGCTGGACCAGCCGCTGGCGATTCTCGTCGACCTGGGCGGCCCGAAGATTCGCCTGGGCGAGATTCTCGGCGAAAGCATCTTTTGCCGCCGCGACGAAGAGTTTTACTTCGTCGAGGGGAATCCGGCAGCCGCGAACGAGCTTACCTCGACCTACGAACCACTGCTGCGGGAGCTTTCGGTCGGCGACTTAGTGATGCTCGCCGACGGCACCGTCGCCATGCGGGTGGAAGAAGTGAAGCGGGAGCGCGTGCGGCTCCGCGTCGTTCAGCAGGGGACGATTCGTAGTCGCCAGGGCATCAACCTGCCCGACGTAAAGCTCAGCGCCCCGGCCATCAGCATCGAGGATCATCAGCACGCCGTCTGGGCGGCGAAGGCGCTGGTCGACTACATCAGTCTCAGCTTCGTCCGCTCGCCGGACGAAGTTCGCGCGCTCAAAGACATCGTCCGCTCCGGCGGCTCGAAAGCGGGCGTGATCGCGAAGATCGAAAAACGCGAGGCGCTGCTGCGGCTGGAGGAAATCGTCGCCGAAGCCGACGCGGTGATGGTCGCCCGCGGCGATTTAGGCGTCGAAATCGACGTGGCCCGCGTGCCGCTGGAGCAGAAGCGTATCATCCGCGTCTGCCAGGAGCTACAGCGTCCGTCGATCATCGCCACGCAAATGCTCGACAGCATGCACGAATCGCCGCGTCCCACCCGCGCCGAAGCGACCGACATTGCCAACGCGATTCTCGACGGCGCCGACGCCTGCATGCTCTCCGGCGAGACGGCCATCGGCAAATTCCCGCGCGAGGCGGTGGAGATGATGAACCGCATCGCTCTGGTGACCGAGGAAAGCATGGCGGGCCGCCCGCCGCGCGAAATGACCCGGCCGCGGGCGGACAACCTTCAGGAAATCACGCGAGCCGTGGTCCGCGGCGCCGGCACGATGGCCCATTCGCTGGGGGCGAAGTTGGTCGTCGTCGCCAGTCATTCTGGCCGCACGGCGCTGGCGCTCTCGCAGCAACGCAGCTTCGTGCCGACGATCGGCGTGAGCACCTGCGAATCGACGCTCTGCAAGATGTGCCTGTACTGGGGCGTCACGCCGCTCCGCGGCGCGCCGGCCACCAACGTCGAGCAGCTCATTCGGCACGCCGATAGCTGGGCCTGCGAAGCGGGCCTGGCCAAGTCCGGCGACCGGCTGATTATCGTCGGCGGCTCGCACCTCGCCGCCGGGCCCGATGCCGGGGCCGAAATGGCCGCCGGCGTTCACGATATCGTCATCGTGCACGAAGTCGAGAGACCGGCCGCGTAACGTATCGCTCTACTTCATCTCCTCATCCGCCCGACGAGTGAGCGCGAAATAGATCACGTAGAGCCAGCCCAGGATTCCGGCTACGATCGCGAAGATTACCGATTTATTTCGTTGCCACGAGCAAACGACCGCGATCGCCGAGCCGAGACCGATGCCCGACTGGGTGACCTCGCGGATGACCTCGACTTCGGCTAGCAGCATGGAACGATCCTCCTATTGAGGTAGATTCGCCGACGCCTGCTCTACCTTGCCAGGCTCGGCCTCCGGTTTCAGCAATTTTTCCTGCAGCCGCGACACGAAATGCATGCTGCTCGCCGTGCCCGCGAAGCCCAACACCCGCTTGTCGACGTTGTGCTCTTGCTCGAGGATGCGGCCGCGCTCGACGTCGAACCGTACGACGCCTTCGGTGAGCCGCTCGACGAGCTGCGCGCGAACGTACTGTTCGACGGGCGTGAGGATTTGATACTCCACCTCGATCGCGGCGACGCCCGACTTCACCTCGCGGAGCTTACACACGCGCCGCGTGCGAATCTGGAACTTCGCGCCCCCCTTGCGTTCGGCGGGCACGTCGTACGCATGGTTCCACTTCTCGCCGACGGCGACGCGCTCCTTCGGCAGCCGCAGCGTGATGGGCATGTCTACATTCGACTTCGGCTGCGGGTGTTTCTCCTCGCGGAACGTCACTTCGCCGTCGCCCGCGATGCGGACTACGCTTAGCGGCACGCCGACGGCGCTAGACGCCTGCTCGAACCCGCGCGGCGGCGACGTATCCGTGCGGCTGTCGTACACCTTGGCGGGTTGCTCGGGCGCCTCGTTCGACATCCGCACCCATTCCACCACGTGGACAAACTCCATTTCGCCGCTGGGCAGCACGTCGGTCACCTTCCACGCCTTGACCGAGTCGCTCTGCGTGAGCGCTTGCTGCGTCGATTCGTCGATCGTCGTCCGCACATTCGTGGCGTGCCGCACATCGTAGCGCAGCACTTCGCCCATGGCGAATTTGTAGCGGAGCAGGTGCTTTTCCGCAGCGGCGGACGTCGGCTCCGCTTCCTTCGCGAAGACGCAAGCGGAGGGGTACGTTGCAGCGAGGGTGAGGACGACGCCTGTAAGGGCTGAAGAAATTCTCATGAACCGCGCCTCCCTGCGCTAGTTGCTTGAAAGATGCTTACTTCAACGTGACTAGCGAATGCAAAAAAGGAGGAGGGGAACACTAATCAACGCTTATCGTCACTAATCTTTATTGGTCTTTGATTAGCGAAGATTAGTGTTCCCTCGCATTTCCTTATTCATCGTTTATCGAACCTTCGTTCACTCATTAAGTTTCAATCGCCCGCCCCAGCCGAGCTTTTCGCGAAGCGTGCGGTAGTATCCGCGGTTGCGAACTTCGATCAGTTGGAACTCGGCGGTCGACCGTTCGATCCGAACGCGATCCTCGCTTTCAATCTGGCCAATCAACTTCCCGTCGACCAGCAGCGACGTGCCCTCGTTCGGCTTCGGCACGGACAGCTCGAACACGTGATCCGCCCCGTCGACCACCGGCCGATTGGTCAGCGTGTGGGGGCAAATCGGCGAGACGACCAGCGTCTGTAAACTCTTTTCCATGATCGGACCGCCCGCCGCCAGGTTGTGGGCCGTCGACCCCACCGGCGTGCTGACGATCAAACCGTCGCAACTATAAGTAGTCGCCAACAGAGCGTCAACGTAAAGCTGGACTTCGATCATCGAGAACGGCGGGCCTGCTAGCACGGCGACTTCATTGAGGCCGAGGGTACGCGACATTTCACGCTTGCCTCGAAGGACGCTGCATTCAAACATGAGATGCCGCACGACCCGGTACTCGCCGGCGACGATCTGCGGCAGGATTTCGTCCAGGTCTTCCGGCTGGACGTCGGCCAGAAAGCCCAGCCGGCCGAGGTTCACGCCGATCACTGGAATCTGCTCGTAGCCCATCAGCCGGGCGGCCCGCAGCATCGAGCCGTCGCCGCCGAAGACGATCAGCAGGTCCGCGGCCACGTCGGGCAACGGCGCCGAAAAGTCCTCGACCGCCGCCGCCACCTCTAAGTGCCGCTCGATAATCTTGCGCAGATCGGCCG
>JBGSYU010000103.1:0-12742 GCA_041750715.1 Lacipirellula sp. | reverse complement strand
GAACACGATGTCGACGAGCAGATGCCCCAGCGCCTCGGAGTCCTCCATCACGCTGCCGCCGAGCTTGATCACCGTGATCTTGTCGCGAAACTGGCGGATCCATCCCATCGCCTCGATCAGGACGTCGGCTTTTTGGATGGCGTCTTTCACGGCGGAGGGCGTCTCTCAACGGCGAAGGGCGAAAGGAGCGAATCTCGCATTCTAAAACCCATCCCGCCCCCGCGAAAGGCAGTATGATCGCAGCGAAACGCGCAAATCCCTGTAAACGCGCATCCCCTGGCCGCCTTCCGCCGTGTCTGCCAAGATGGGCGGCGACAGCCGCAATAAGGAACTCACGATTTATGTCCGAGTCCCCGGCCATGGCCATCGTCCTCGCCGCAGGCAAGGGCGTCCGTATGAAGTCCGACCTTCCCAAGGTGCTCGTCCCCGTCGGCGGCCGGCCTATGGTCCGCTTCGTCATCGACGCCCTGCGAGCGGCTGGCGTAAGCCGGCTGGTCATCGTCGTCGGCTACCGCGCCGAGCTCGTCCGTTCCGAACTCGCCGAGACCCCTGGCCTCGAATTCGCCGACCAAACCGAACAGCTCGGCACCGGACACGCCGTCATGATGTGCCGGCGGCAACTCGCCGCGCACGACGGCCCGGTCGTCGTCGTCGCCGGCGATTCGCCGATGCTGCAAGCCGATTCGGTCGTCACGCTGCTCAAGGAATTCAGCGTCCACAACGCCGCCTGCCTCATCGGCACGGTTAAACGCGATAACCCCGCCGGCTACGGCCGTGTCCTGCGCGATGCTGCGGGAGATTTCGTCGGCATTATCGAAGAAAAGGACGCCACGCCCGAGCAAAAGGCCGTTAGGGAAGTCAACGTCAGCACCTACGTCTTCGACTCTCAAGAATTGTTGTGGGCTCTCGACCAATTGCGGGCGGACAACTCGCAACGCGAGTATTACATTACAGACTGTCCCGCGATCCTGCTCGCCGCCGGCAAGGGCGTCGCGGCTCTTAATGTGTTGAAGCCCTGTGAATCGCTAAGCATCAATAGCCCGGAAGAGTTGGCCGAAGTCGAAGCGGAGATGATTCGGAACCTGCCCAACTGAGCGAGAACCCTGTCACCCTGAGGTACTCCGAAGGGTCCGCTCTTTTGGCGAGCTACCTACTTAAGGGCCAGATTCTTCGGAGTACCTCAGAATGACGATTAAGTGGCTGACCAAACCTAGCGACCCATGACCGACCTCAAAATCTTCAGCGGCAAAGCCAACCGCCAGCTCAGCACGCAAATTTGCGAGTACCTGGGCGTGCCGCTGGGCGACGTTGCGCTTGGTAATTTCCCCGATGGCGAAACCTCCTGCAAAATCAACGAGGACATCCGCGGCCGCGACGTTTACCTCCTCCAGCCCACATGCCCCCCGGTCAACGACAATCTGTTTCAACTGCTCGTGATGATCGACAGTTGCAAGCGAGCCAGCGCCGAGCGCATCACCGCGGTCATCCCGTACTTCGGCTACGCCCGCCAGGACCGTAAGGACGAGGGCCGCGTCCCCATCACCGCCAAGCTCGTGGCGAACCTCATCACCCGGGCCGGCGCCGATCGCGTCCTGACGATGGATCTGCACGCCGCTCAAATCCAAGGCTTCTTCGACGTGCCGGTGGACCACCTCTACGCGGCGCCCGTGCTCAACGAACACTTTCAGAGCCTCAACATCCCCGTCGAGGAAATTGTCATCGTCAGCCCCGACGAGGGCAGCATCAAACGCGCGCTGGGACACGCCAAGCGCATCGGCGGCTCCGTGGCGATCATCGACAAGCGCCGCATGAGCGCCGAGAAGACCATTCAGGCGAACATCCTCGGCGGCCCGGTCGAAGGCAAAACGGCCCTGATGTTCGACGACATGATCAGCACCGCCGGCTCCATCCGCGGCGCCGCGAACGTGCTGCACGGCATGGGCGTCAAGGAAATTCACGTCGGCGTCACCCACGCCGTCCTCTGCGGGAACGCCATGAATAACCTCCGCGAAGCCAACCTGGCCAGCCTGATCTGCACCAACTCCATCCCGCAACGCGCCGACCAGATGCCCCCGAACACCCGAGTTCTCAGCGTCGCCCCGCTGCTGGGCGAAGCGGTCAAACGCATCCACCGGAATGAATCCGTCAGCGGGCTGTTTAAGTAGCGGGGCGGACGGCTGGCGGCTCTTGGCTGGCGGCCAGAGGGGACCTGCACTGCGGCGTTTTCTCTTTTTTCTGGCCGCTGGCCGCAAGCCGAAAGCCGCTGGCCCGCTTGGGGCTTGAAATCCCAGCAAAATCGGGCACAATTGGAAGTTTGCCATAAATCGCCTAGCTCACTCCTGTGCGCGCGGAAAAGACTGGTCCCATGTCCGATACGCTCCAAGTCGAAAAGCGAGATTTCAAAGGCAAGCGGCGCAACCACCGCCTGCGGCTCGAGGGCAAGCTCCCCGGCATCATCTACGGCCACGGCGAAGAGCCCCTGAGCGTCATCGTTCCCGCCGACCAACTTCGCGCCACGCTCCGGCACGGCCACAAAGTGGTCGACCTGGCGGGCGCCGCGAGCGGTCAGGCGTTGCTGCAGCATGTTGAGTGGGACGTGTTCCAGCAGCACCTCATCCACGTCGACCTATTGCGAGTCGATGCCAGCGAACGCGTAACGGTCGAAGTGCCGCTCTTGCTCCGCGGCGAGGCGCCGGGCGAGAAGGAAGGCGGCGTCGTGGTTCACCTCGCCCACTACGTTGAGATTGAAACCTCGCCGATTGCGATTCCCGAAGCTCTGCACGTCAACATCAATCATCTGGCGCTACACCAGTCGCTGACGATGGCCGACATCGTCGACATGCCCGCCGGCGCCACGCTGGTGACCGACCCCGATACGGTCGCCGTCCAGTGCGAAGAGCCGGCGCCGGAAGAAGAAGCCGAGTCCTTGACGCCAGGCGCCGAGCCGGAAATCATCGGCCGCAAGGCCGACGACGAGGAAGCCGACGAAAAATAGCGCACCACCGTTTAGCCGCGACCCGCAGGGGAGCGCTCCGCTTGCGGCTTAGCGATACAACGCATGAAACTGGTAGTAGGCCTAGGAAACCCTGGAACCAAGTACGAAGGAACGAGACACAACGTCGGCTTCCAAGTGATCGAGCGGCTCGTCCACGAGACGGGCGCCTTGCCGCCGCGGCCGAAGTTCGACGGAGATGTTTGGCAGTGCGTGTTGGGTAGCGAGAAGTCGCTGTTGCTCAAGCCGCAAACGTTCATGAACCGCAGCGGCGGCAGCGTTTGCAAGGCGATTGACTATTACCAACTACCGGCGGACGACTTGTTAGTAATTTGCGATGACTTCAACCTGCCTTTGGGGCAGTTAAGAATACGGAGCGCCGGCTCCGACGGCGGGCAAAACGGCCTGGCCGACGTGATTCGCACGATGGGAACGCAAGAGTTCGCCAGACTGCGGATCGGCATCGGCCCCGTTCCCGAGCGGTGGAATCCGGCCGATTTTGTGTTAGGTAAGTTCCCCGCCGCGGAACGGCCGGAAATCGACCTGCAGGTTGCCCGAGCCGCCGATGCCGCGAGAATGTGGACTGCCGAAGGCGTGACGCCGACGGCCAGCGTATACAACGTGAAAGCATAGCGTTTAGCACTCAGCAGTCAGCTATCAGCCAGAAGACGTCCTGCGTCCGAATCTGGCTGATCGCTGAAAGCTGACCGCTGACCGCTCAAACTCAGGAGTTTAGTCTTGGCAGACAACACAGCCGTTTACGAAGGCCTCTTCATTCTGGATTCGAACAAGTTCGCGCGCGATCGCGATAACCTCTCCCGCGAGCTCGAAGGCCTCGTCGAGGCCGTCGACGGCGAGCTGCTGGTAAGTCGCCTCTGGGAAGAGCGCCGGTTGGCCTTTCCGATCAAGGGCCAACGCAAGGGCGCCTATTGGCTCATGTATTTCCGCCTGCCCACCCTGCGGCTCACCGAATTGACCCGGGCCTGCCAGATCAACGACTCGATCCTGCGCCAGCTTTTCGTGAAGTTGCCGCCGGCCCTGGTCGACCCGATCATCGCGCACGCCAAGGGCGAAGTCGCGGCCCCGGTGAACGAGCCCGAACCGGAACCGGAAGCCGTCGGCGCAGGAGTCGCGTAACGCAACGAACGGCCCAGGCGTGGACCGATTAAGCGGTCGACGCCCCCAGCCCCCAAACGGACCAACCATGGCAAGCTACAATCGCGTAGTTCTCGTCGGCAACCTCACCCGCGATCCCGAGCTGCGCTACATCCCCAGCGGCACCGCGGTTTCGGAGATCGGCCTGGCCGTCAACGACCGCATCAAGAAGAACGACCAGTGGGTCGACGAAACCACCTTCGTCGACGTCACCCTTTGGGGCCGTACCGCGGAGGTCGCCAACGAATACCTGAGCAAGGGCTCGTCGGTGTTGATCGAAGGCCGACTAAAGCTCGACATGTGGGAGAAAGACGGCCAGAAGCGGAGCAAGCTTCGCGTCGTCGCCGACAAGATGCAGATGCTGGGCGGTCGCGGCGAGGGCAGCGGTGGTCCCAAAGCCGGCGCCGGTCGCGCCGCCTCCGCCTCCAGCGGCGGCCGTCCTCCGCAAGACGAGTCCTACGACGAGCAGTTTCACTCCAGCGCCCCCAGCGGCGCGGGCATCCCCGACGACGAAATCCCATTTTAGTTAAAACTTCCCCGCATCGCTTGCGGCTTAGCGATTACAGACTGTCTGGTTGATCATGAAAACGAAAACCCGAAGAAACCCCGCCACCGCCAATCGCCTGCCCGTCGGCCCCACCGGCGGCGTTGAGCTGTTGCTCATTCATAATGTCGAAGACCTCGGCCACCAAGGCGACGTCGTCGAAGTGAAGCCCGGCTACGCGATGAATTACCTCATCCCGCACGGCCTGGCGACGATGGCCTCCGACCACCACAAGCGGATGGTCGACAAGCATCGGGCAAAGCTCCAAGCGATCGAAAAGGCCCAGCAGGCCGACCTGCGGAAGAAGGCCGTCGAAATCGCCAAGCAGAGCATCACGATCGAAGCCAACGCCACCGAAGACGGCCACCTGTACGGCAGCGTCGGGGCTCCTGAGATCGTCGCCGCTCTCAAGAAGAACGACATCAACTTGCACAACGACCAGATCCGCCTCGAGGGCGTGTTGAAGGAACTGGGCCTATACACCGTGAAGTTCCGCCTCTCCAGCGAAGTGGAAGGCGAGCTGAAGGTGTGGGTGGTGCCGCAAGTCGGCGCCGACGCTTAAGCAACGTCGCGGTGCATGACTATTTAGCCCCCGGTCACTGACCGGGGGCTAATTGCCGCGCTCATTTCTCGACCACCGAGCACGAAGGAGCGTACCCGTGGCAGATCGAAATGGCGCCGGCGACCCGTTCGAGCGGCAGTTCCCGCAAAACGTCGAAGCCGAGCGCGCCGTCCTGGGCAGCATCATGCTCTTGCCCGAGATGTTCGACGAAGTCGCTCTGGTGATTCGGGCGGCCGACTTCTACGACGAAGCCAATCGCCGCATTTTTGAGCATCTTCTCGAGATGCACGACTCCGGCCAGCAGGTCGACCTGATGCTGCTCATCGAGCGGCTTAAGAAGGCCGAACTTTACGAAGCCGTGGGCGGCGCGGCGTACCTCGCCGAGATTGGCCGCCAGGTGCCCACGGCGGCGCACGCGGAGTACTACGCGAAGATCGTCGCCGACAAATCGGTCCTGCGCTCGCTCATCCACGCCGGCGTCGACATCCAAAACGGCGCCTACGACGCGGCCGCCGATACGCGCGAAATTCTCAGCAAGGCGGAAGAACGAATTTTCGCCATTCTCGATGATCGCGGCGCCGGGCAGGTCTCGCCGATCGGCGAGGTGCTCCAGGAATCGCTCGACCGCATCGACGCGCGGATGGATCAGCAGCACGCCCACGGCGGCGTGGGCACGGGCTTCGCCGACTTCGACCAAATGACCGGCGGTCTGCAAAAGTCGGAGCTGATCATCCTCGCGGCCCGCCCGAGCATGGGGAAGACCGCGCTCGCCATGAACATGGCCGAATACGCCGCGCTCAACGGCACGCCAGTGCTGTTCGTGAGCCTGGAAATGTCGGGCGTCGAACTTGGCGATCGGCTGCTTTGCTCGTTCGCGCGCGTCAACGGCAACCGGCTCCGCAACGGCACGATCACGCACGACGAACGACGAAAGCTGGTGAACGCCGCCGCCCAGATCAGCCAGGCGCCGATGTATATCGACGATTCGCCGAGCCGCACCATTACCGAAATCGCGGCCAATGCACGCCGTTTGAAGCGCCGCTCCGGCCTCGGGCTAATCGTGATCGATTACCTGCAATTGATCGACCCGGACAATCCTCGCGACCCGCGACAGGAGCAAGTCTCCAAGATTTCACGACGGCTAAAAGGCTTGGCGCGCGAAATGGACGTGCCCGTTCTGTGCCTGGGGCAGCTTAATCGGCAGGTCGAATCGACTAGCAGCAACAAGCCGCAGCTAAGCCACCTTCGCGAGTCGGGCGCCATCGAGCAAGACGCCGACGTGGTGATGTTCATCCACCGCGACGAATACTACATGACGAACGAAGAGGACCGCGAGCAGGTACGCGGCCAGGCCGACCTGCTCATTCGCAAGCAGCGCAATGGGCCGACGGGCGATATCAAGCTCACCTGGAACCACGAATTCACCCGCTTCGATAACTACGCAGCGCCGGCGTACGCGGAGTTTCAGTCGTTCGGGCCGAAGGATTTTTAGGCGGCCAGCTAGCACTGGTCATTCTGAGCACAGCGAAGAATCTGGCGCCCACGCCCCGGCCAGATCCTTCGCTGCGCTCAGGATGACTATGTCGAACCTGCCTGGCCGACCGCGAACCGGACCAAATGCGCCTTGCCGACTCTTTGGCAATCCGGTATTTCTCCGCGGCCTTATTCGGCGGCGGTGCTGCGTTTGCGCGCTTGGCGCCAGCCCGTCGCGCCTTTTCCCGCTTCTCGTCCGGCTCGGGGCCGTTATGCCGTTAGATTCAACCTGGCGAAGTGCTACAAGCCGTTGTGCGATGATCGCAGCACTGACGGCGACTGCGTGGGCCGTCGCGCCAGCGCGTGGTCAAGAATATCTGCCTACGCCGGGCGCTGGCGAACTTGTCCCGCCGCCGCTTGGCGGCCTGTCGAGTCCTGCGGAGCCGATTAAGCCCTCCCCGGAATTCAGCGACGCCGAGTTGGTGGCCGAAGTGCGGATCGTCGGCAACGAAACCACCACCACCACGCAGATCGCCAGCAATATCACAACGCGCGCCGGCCGGCCGTTCGACTCGGCCGTGGTGCAACGCGACGTTGGCAAGCTTGCCAATCTCGGCTGGTTTGTCGACGTGAAAGCGCTCTACGAAAAGACCCCGCAAGGCCGGGTCGTCATCTTCCAGGTGGTCGAGCGACCGACCATTCGATATGTCACCTACCTCGGCAACGAGGGCGTCAAAGACAAGACTCTCGCCAAGCAAACGGGCCTGAAGGCGGGCGGCTCGGTGGACCCCTACGCCGCACAAGAGGGAAGTCGCAAGCTCCGCGACTTCTATCTGAGCAAGGGGTTCAACAACGTTCAGATCTCGATTCTGGAAGGCAACAAACCCACCGATCAGGGCGTCATCTACCTCATTAACGAAGGCGCGAAGCAACGCATCTGGAAAACTCGCTTCGTCGGCAACGACAGCGACTTCGTGAGCAACGCACGGCTCAAAACGCTTATCAAATCGAAGCCGCCGATCCTTTATCTCTTCAAGGGATACCTCGACCGCGAGCGAATCGACGCGGATATGGAAGCGATCACGGCCTACTACCGTGCGCACGGCTACTTCCAAGCGCGGGTCAGTCGGAAGCTGGATTACAACGACGCGGGCGACTGGATCGACCTGACGTTCGTCATTCACGAGGGTCCGCAATATCAGGTCCGCAATGTCACCGTGCTGGGCAACACGAAGTTCGAGCCGACGCCCCTTGCCGAGAATTTGGATCTCAAGGGCGGGGTCGCGTTCGAGCAGGCCAAAATGCAAAAGGACTCGCAGTGGCTGCAGGAGCTTTACGGCAGCCAGGGATACGTCTTCGCCGACGTGAAGCCGGAGACGGTCTTTCTCGAAGAACCGGGACAAGTCGATCTCGTCTATCACATCGAGGAAGGCGAGCGTTGGCGGGTGGGCCGGATTTTCGTCCATATCGGCGGCGACAATCCGCACACCCGCATCCAGACGATGCTCAACCGCGTGACCTTGCGGCCGGGGCAGATCATGGATATTCGCGAACTGAAGGCGAGCGAGCGACGGCTGTTGGCGAGCAGCCTGTTCGAGAGCAACGCGGCTACCGGACAGCGGCCGAAGATTACGTATCGCATTCCGGAAGATGCCGACCTGGAGTTCGCCGAGCGACCTAAGTCGTCGTACCGCGGGCAGAGTCCGGACAATCTGGGCCCGGTCGTGTTGCCGCCGCCGGGTTATCAGGGGTTTGCGCCTGTCTCGCCAGCACCGATGCCGCTGCCGTCTGTTGTGCCGGAGGGCACGGACGTGCATATTTTCTGCGACGACGAGCAGCACTACGATCGCTGGCAGGCGTCGGAAATCGAGACGGTTGAACCGACGGCCGCCCCCGCGCCGCCCAGTCAGCCGGCGCCCGCGACGCAACCTGCGCCGCTCCCAGCCGAAGTCGAAGTCATTTACCGCGGGCAAAGCCCCGAGCCGATCGCCAATGCGGACTCGCTGTGGGGACCCGATCGCCGCGCCGCACGGCACTACGCTCAGCGGCCGCCCAGTGCCTACGAAAACGTCCGCGGCCAGAGTCCGAGCCCCGGTTATGTAAACCAAGCGTACGCCACCGTGCCAACGTCGCCGCAAGCGGTGTCGCCGTACGGCGGGCAGGTGGTTCGCGCGACGGGGCCGGAGACGGCGCCGACGGCCGCTGAGGTGCGGCCGGCGCAGTATTCGCCCTACACGGGCTATTCGCAAAACTTGCAACCTCCGGCAGGCTCGGTCTATCCCACGCCTCTCAGTCCGCAGGGGCCGTTGCCAGGTTACTCGGTCGATCCCAGCAGCCCGCTCTACGCGGCGCCGGGAGTGAACGTCAATCCCGAGGGCTCCGTCGACATCTACGTCGACGGCAACGAAACGCAGACCGGCCGATTGCAAGTCGGCTTCGGCGTGAACTCCGACGCCGGCGTGGTGGGCAACATCGTGGTCGACGAACGCAACTTCGACTGGACCCGTTATCCGACGAGCTGGGAAGACGTTCGGAACGGCTCCGCGTTCCGCGGCGCCGGTCAGCGATTTCGCATCGACGCATCGCCCGGTTCGCAAGTGAGTCGATACCTCGTAAGCTTCCAAGAGCCGTATCTGTTCGATCGGCCCATCAGTCTGGGGCTGAGCGGTTCGTTCTTCGGGCGGCGGTTTCGCGACTGGGACGAGGAGCGTATCGGCGGGCGGATTTCGTTGGGGCGGCAAATCGTCGAACGCGATTTGTCGGCGACGATTTCTTACCGCAGCGAGAACGTGAACATTAGCAATCCGTCGACGAACACCGTTCCGGAATTGAATGAGGTCCTCGGCGACAACGTGTTGCACGGGTTTCGATTGGCGTTTATCAACGACACCCGCGACAGCGCGTTTTTAGCCACGCAGGGGCATTATTTCGAGATCGGCGGCGAGCAAGTCATCGGCACGTTCGATTACCCGCGGTTCGATCTCGACTTTCGCCAGTACTGGATGCTGTACGAGCGACCCGACCGCTCCGGCCGGCACGTGCTGAGCTACAGCACGACGCTGGGATTCACCGGCAGCCATACGCCGATTTACGAGCACTACTTCGCAGGCGGTTTCGCGACGATGCGCGGGTTCGATTTCCGTGGGGCGTCGCCGATAAAGAACAACGTGGAAGTCGGCGGCGAGTTCCAGTGGCTCAATAGCCTGCAGTACCTGTTCCCGATCACGGCCGACGACATGCTGCACGGCGTGGCGTTCGTGGACTTTGGCACCGTTGAGGAGGACGTGGAAATCAAAGACTTCCGCGTGGCGCCGGGCGTGGGCATGCGAATCACCGTGCCGGCGCTGGGTCCGGCGCCCATCGCGCTGGACTTCGCCTTCCCGGTGGCATTCGCCGACTTCGACGACCGCGAGGTGTTTAGCTTCAGCTTGGGCTTCTCGCGGTAACGGCCACCTATCGCCATGCAGCCCCCGGCTTAGCCGGGGGGTCGAACCCTCGATCGGGCAAGCCGTGAGTGCGACGCCACCCCCGGGCAGAGCCCGGGGCTACAAGTTCGGAGCCTAAAGTTGCTCCGGCGCAGCGACGGTCGGAGCGACTTCGTTAGCGCACGGGCAGTCAGCCGCCGGCCGAGCTTCGCCGGAGTAGGCGCCTTGCCCGCCATCCCAGCGGCCGCGGAAGTAGTCGAAGTGATACGGGTACGGGCGGGCGTACCAACTGCTGGCGATGACGGGCGAGACGTACGGCTGGTAGAAGCCGTTGCCATAGCCGCCATTGCCGCCATAGCCGCGGCCGAACCCGCCGCCACGGGCGCTCCAGTCGTCGGCGCCCATGCGGGAGCGGGAATAGGTGGGAACGGCGAACGAATCTTGAGCCGGCGCCGTGGCGGCCAAGCCGCTAAGGGCGGCGAGGCACACGAAGGCGCCGGCGATGAGTTGTTTGCGAAGGTGCATGGAGGTTGCCGTGGGGTGATTGGCGTACCTTCATGCTAGGCAGGCGGCGATGCCGAGTTCAATGGCTGGGCTGTATTTTGGTTCAGGTTGGAGCGTAGCCGATGATATTCGTAGGGGCGCTAAGCCGCAAGCGGCGGGGAGGTTAGCGGTCGTCGGCTACATGGAGCAGGGCGGCCGCGGGGTGCTCCATGCTGTCGGCCATTTTGTTGAGGGCTTCGGTCTCAATCTGGCGGACGCGTTCGCGGGTGAGGCCCAGTTCCTCGCCGATTTCTTTGAGCGTGCGGGGCTCGTAGTTGTCGAGGCCGAACCGCATCCTCAGGACGGTGGCTTCGCGCTGGTCCATCGTGTGCAGCATCGCCAGCACGTGGCGGAGGCTGTCGCTTTCCACCAAAGCGTCGTCCGGGGCGACTTGCCGCTCGTCCATCACCATGTCGCCCAGGGTCCAGCCGGCTTCGGTCTGGTCGGTCTGGGGGGTGGCGTTGTAGATCTTGATCGCCTTCTTGATGATCGGCAGCTTCTTCTTCGGCAATCCCAAGACGCGGGCGATCTCTTCCGGCGTCGGGGTGCGATCGAGTTCCTCCGTGAGGCGGGCGGTGGCGCGGCGCCACTTGGAGAGCAGTTCGACCATGTACGCGGGGATGCGGATCGTCTTGCCGGTGTTAATGAGCGCCCGCTTGATCGACTGCTTGATCCAGTAGCTGGCGTAGGTGCTGAACCGCGTGCCGTGGGCGGGGTCGAAGCCTTCGACGGCGCGGAGCAGGCCGAGGTTGCCCTCTTCGATGAGGTCCTGCAGCGCGAGCCCCTTGCCGGAGTAGCCGCGGGCGATGTTCACCACCAGCCGCAAGTTGGCGCGGACCATGCGATCGCGCGCCTGCGAGTCGCCCAGGCCGATGCTGGTCGCCAGCTCCTTCTCCTCGCGGGCATTGAGCAGGGCGGTTTCATTGATCTCGCGGAGGTAGGTTTCCAGCGGCGTTTGGACGGCTGAGGAACTTTTCCGCTTGCGGGTGGTGGGCATGATGGGGCCTTATCGTCGCTGGGGGCAGGGCGGAGCTTCGCGTTGAAAGCCACCGGCTTTGCCGGTGGACATTTCTGCGGCGACGTTCGCCTGTTGGCGTCCACCGGCGGAGCCGGTGGCTTTTATTGCCGGGTGCAGACCTCGCGAACGATCCCTGCCCGTCGACGGTACTCGGCTATGCGAGTGACTATCGACGCTGCGCGCGAGCAGGCTGCAACTTGCGGCTCATGCGCTAGAGTGCGCCGGATGTAAGCGGCGTTAGGGACGTGCCAAAAGAGAGGGCCTCGCGGGTTGTCCGCGAGGCCCTGATGTTGGCGCTTCAAACCCTCGGCTTGCGCCGAGGGCTAATGCTTCCGAATGGGACGAGGCTGCCGGCTATTCGGCGTCGTCCGATTCGGCGGTCGCGGTCGCGGTCTTGAAGAGGGGGCCGGAGGATTCGCTACCCACGCCGCCCTTGAGTTCGAGAGCCGGCTCGCGGGAGGCGCCGTTGCTCTCGGCGGCCGCTTCGTCCTCTTCCGCCCACTCGACGCGCTTGCGGCTCAGGCCGATCTTACGCTCTTCGGTGTCGACGCGCAGAACCTTCACCTCGATCTCGTCGCCGACGTTGACCAAATCCTGCGGGTTCTCGACCTTTTGATCGGACAGCTCCGAAATGTTGAGCAGTCCTTCGAGGCCGTCCTCAAGACCGACGAAGACGCCGAAGTTGGTGATCTTCGTGACCTTGCCCTTTACCAACTGCCCCTGCTGGTAGCGGTTGGGGATATCGGTCGACCACGGGTCTTCTTCGAGCTGCTTCAGTCCCAACGCGATGCGGCGGCGTTCCTGATCGACCGACAGGACCTTGCACTCGACTTCCTGGCCTTTTTCGACCAGTTCGGACGGATGGCTGATCTTGCGGGTCCAGGACATGTCGCTCACATGGAGCAGGCCGTCGATGCCCTCTTCGATCTCAATGAAGGCGCCGTAGTTGGTGAGGTTGCGAACCTTGCCCTTGACCATGGCGCCGGTCGGGTAGCGGTCGGAAACCTTTTCCCAGGGATTGCTCTGGGTC
>JBGSYU010000102.1:0-3214 GCA_041750715.1 Lacipirellula sp. | reverse complement strand
CCGTCAAAAATTCAAAAAGTATTCCGGAATCGCAATAATGTATTTCAAATTAAACACCCACCGCAGCACCATTTTGATGGGCAGCGAGGCCATGAACAGCATCAGGTTCGCCATCAGCATGAAGCGCACCAGCCCCATCCGCTGAAAGTAGCCGCGGAAGACCGTGAGCGCCATGATTGGCGGCAAGGCGATGAAGTAACCGAGCGTGAGCAAAATACCGGGCGACTCCCGCAGCATGATATAGGCGAACTGCTTCCCGCCGGCGCTGCCGCTGGGCGCCATCGGCAGCGACTGGCCGAGCCAGCGTTCCCAAAAAATCTGCGACAGGTTGATGTTGTCGAGCGCCTCGACCTTGTGGGCGTCCCAATATTCGTAGGGGCCGAAGAAATTCCAGTTCGGCCCGCGAAGCAGCGTGCCCAGCACGATCAGCGTGACCCACATTTCCAGGAAGCCGAACTGGAAGATGATGTACGCGAACTTCCGCTGCTTGATCGTGTAGTAGCCGTTGCCACTCTTGTTGAAGTCGATGTAGGGAATCGCCATCAGGCCGACGACGATCAGGCTGGGCAGCACGACGCCGGCCATCCACGGGTCGAAGTAGACCAGCATTTCCTGAAGTCCCAGGAAGTACCACGGCGCCTTCGACGGGTTCGGCGTTTTCACGCTACTCGCCGGCTCTTCCAGCGGCGCGGGCAAGGCGATCGCCCAGAATATAAGAAACGCCGTGAGCGCAATCATGCAGATCAGCTCGGTGTAGACCAAGTCGGGCCACACGAGCACTTTTTCGTTGTCGAGCGCCTCAAGCGGCGGCTCGCCGCGGGCCATGCGGTCGTCGTTAATCACCGCCCGGTACGTTGCCAACCAAGTGAAAAACGCCAGCAGCAGCACGAGCATCACGATCGGCACGTTGTCGGGCTTCGCGACGATCTCGTAGAAATCGCGGTCGGTCATCGACAGCCCGAGGAACAGCAGCATGAGATTAAGAAGGATCCACGCTACGGTCGGCTGCACGAAAAATCGCCGGAAAATAAATAGCACGGTAAGTATTGCCACGGTGCCGACGCTATAGACGACCGGGCCGGTGCCGCGGTTAATCGCTTCGCGCCAAGTCTCGGGCATCGACGGCATCCACTGGCCGTTGCCGCTGGCGGCGATCGGGGCGAGGCAGACGAAGATGAAGGCGACGATCAGCCACCCCAGCGCGCTCGTGACGGGAATCGACCGGTCGCCGCCAAACGGGATGCGAAACCAGGTCTTCGCCAGCCCGGTACGCCACAGGTACAGCGCGGCAATGCCGTTCATAACCGCCAGCGCAATGTAATAGGGCCCCAGAAATGAGGCGACCTTATTCAGAAACTGCGCGTCTGTCAGTCCGTGGGTCATTTCGGTAGGGGCTGGGGGCTGGGGACCGGGGACTGGAGAGGAATCGCGACCTCCCCCGTCCCCAGCCCCTAGCCCCAGCTTTATAGCGGCCCGCTAATGCCGCCGTCTTTTCGAACCCGCCAGAAGTGGATCGCCAAGAGTAGCGCCACTCCCAACGGGATCGCAATGCAGTGCAATATGTAAAACCGGTTTAACGTCTCTTCACCCACCTCGCGCGCGCCCAGCAGCGCAAAGCGAGCGTCGGACGCGTTAGTGATCATGTCGACCCCGCCCACCGAGAGCAGTTGTTGCAGCGGCCCTTCATGCCCGAGCACGGGGGTCGCCCGAGCCATGTTCGAACCGACCGTGATCGCCCACACGGCGAGCTGGTCCCACGGCAGCAAATAGCCGGTAAACGAAAGCAGTAGCGTGAGCAGCAGCAGAATGACGCCGACGACCCAGTTAAACTCCCGCGGCGGCTTGTAGCTGCCGGTAAGAAAGACGCGATACATGTGGAGCCACACCGTGATCACCATCGCGTGGGCGCCCCAGCGATGGATCTCGCGCATGATGCCCAGCGAAGTCACGTCCCGAAGCGCCTGAATGTCGGTGTACGCCCACTCCACGGTCGGGCGATAGTAGAACATCAGCAGCACGCCGGTGACCGTCTCGACCAGGAACAAAAAGAACGTCACGCCGCCCATGCACCAGGTGTAACTCAGCGCGATGCCCTGCTGCTTGATCGACACCGGGTGCAGATGCAGAAAAAAATTGGTGAGCATCACCACAATGCGATTGCGGCGATCCACCGGCATGGGATGCCGGAAGACGCTCTTCCAAATCTGCGATTCGCGGATGGTGTCGCTGAGGGGCATGGCGGGGAGGCAGTTTATGTAGGCGAGTCTCTCCGAGACTCGCATGCCGGTTTCGGAGAGACCGGCCCAGATGTTACACAGGTATAAAACTCGAAGGGTCGCTCCAAGCTCCCATCTCTTCTTGAAACGTGCGGCTCTTGTCGACTTCAATTTGCCCGTCGTCCGCCAGCCGGATCGCGTAGCGCTCCAGCGGTCGCGGGGCGGGGCCCTCGAAGTTGATGCCCTCTTTATAAAATCCGCTGCCGTGGCAGGGGCATTTGAACTTTTGCTCGGCCTCCAGCCAGTTGGGCGTGCAGCCGAGATGGGTGCAAACCGACTTGAGCGCGACGATTTGCTGCGCGCCGTTGTACTCCGCGTTCACCACCCAGATGCCGAACTGCGCCTTGAACTTTTCCTGAACCTGGCCGGCCGCGAACGCATCGGGGAAGCCGACTTTAAACTTGCTGGGCGGCTCGCGAAGCACGTTGGGAAACATGAACTTGACGGTGAGCAGCGTCCACAACGCCGATACGCCCCCGACCACCCAGAACCCGATCAAGAGCATCACCGCCGAGAACGCGCGCCGATCCTCATACCCCGCCGCCGCTTGCGGCTTAGCGACAGTCGCCGGTTTGGCCTTCGCATAGTCCGGCTTCACCGGCATCGGCGGAACGACAATCTTCGGCTTCGCCGCAACAGCCACAGCTCCCGCTTGCGTCTTCGCGGCGGCCTCGGCCTTGGTCATCGGACCCGGTCTGTCCTTCTTACGCACAGCCGCAAGGATGCTCGCCGTGTCGCGCTCGGGCGCCGCGGCGGCAACAGGCTTCGCGGCGCTTGCGGCTGCCGACTTCGGCTTCGCAGCAGGCGCAGCCTTCTCGACGACAGCGGCAGGCGCCTCGGCCGTATCCTTGTTGGCGCGGGCCAGGGCCATCATCTCCGCAACGCTCGGCCGACCGCCGGAAGCAGATTTGGCAGGAGCTGCGGGCGCCGGCGGTGCC
>JBGSYU010000101.1:0-5850 GCA_041750715.1 Lacipirellula sp. | reverse complement strand
CGGCCAGGCGCGCCCACCGCCAGCGCCGCCGGCGCCGACCGACTCGTACGCGCTGCCGTAGCGATCGTACATTTCGCGCTTCTTCGCATCGCTCAGCACATCGAAGGCGGTCTGCACCTCCTGAAACTTCGCCTTTGCCTTCGGATCGTCGGGGTTCAAATCGGGGTGATACTTGCGCGCGAGCTTTCGATACGCTGTTTTGACGTCGTCGTCCGAAGCGCCGCGAGCGACGCCGAGCGTGGCGTAGTAGTCTTCAGCCATGAGAAACCGAGGCGAGTGGGCGAATCCGGAGTTAATGCCGTGGGCTATTTTCAAGCTCCATTCTAACCAGTACGAAAACGGTGGGTAGGACGTGCTAAACTTGACGCATGAAGCGCTTTACGACTGCCAGTATCGTCCTCCTAACCGCCGCTTGCGGCTTAGGGCCGCGACTCCACGCCGCTCGGACGGACGGAACCCTCACCCTAACTGCCGTCGACGAAGAAACCGGCGAGCCCCTTCCCGCACGCCTAGAGCTGCGCGACTCGCGCGGCCGTCCGGTGCGAGTGCGGCCGGAAGAAGCCGTGGTCGCGGGCGATAGTCTGTACTTCAACGGCGAGGTGGCGCTCGGTTTGCGACGCGGCGCCTATACGTTTCTTGTCGAAGCGGGCCCAGAGTTTCTCACGCGGCCCGGTAACTTCATCATCGACCGCCATGCCGAGGACTCCGCCGAGGTGACGCTCGAGCGCCGCGTGGACATGCGGAAGGAAGGTTGGTGGGCTGGCGATCTCGACGTGCAGCTTCGGCCGGAAGATTTGCCGCTGATGATGCAAGCGCGGTCGGTGGACTTCGCGCCGATCGCCGCGCTGGTGAACGACCACGGCCATTGCCGCATGCTGAAGCCAGGGGCACAGCGAGCCGGGTCGTCCTCGACCCCGGCGGGGATATCCGCGCTGCTCTACGGCCCTTGGGCCACGCTCGACGATCGCCGCGGCGGCGGTCTCCTGGCGATTGCCGGCGATCCGCCCGTGGACGTTTGCCAGTGGAAAGCTGATGATCCGTCAATGCCCTCAGCGGAGGCCGCCAATGAGGCGGGCGCTGCGGTACTTGCCCTCACGCCGTTCGCCTGGGATTTGCCGCTGTGGGCGGCCGCGGGCAAACTCCACGCCGTGCAAATTATCAACCGCCATTCGCAGCTCAACGCCGTCATTGACGACGAAGGCGACGGCCGCCCGCGGGACGAAACCTTCTTCCCGGGCGCCCTCGGCAATGGCCGCTACAGCGAAACCATTTACCATCACCTGCTGAACTGCGGGTTAAGGCTACCGCCGGCGGCAGGCAGCGGGGCGGGCGCGGGTACATCGCGCAAAGGCAGCCCCGACCAAGCTTGGTCGGGGCTGTTGGGCACGAACCGCACCTACGTTCATTGCGGCGATGTTTTCACCCGCGAGGCGTGGCTAAGCGGCTTGCGTGCCGGCCGCGTCGTGGTGAGCAACGGTCCGCTTCTTCGCGTGCGCGTCGATGGCGAATTGCCGGGTTACGCGTTCGAGCTGTACGGCAACGAGCGGCGCGAGTTTCAGATCGCCCTCGAATTGGCGTTCTACGAAGCAACGCAGGTCGATTACCTGGAGATCGTTCAGAACGGCCGAACGCTGCACCAAGTGCGGCTCGACGAGCTCGCGAAGCGGAAGGGTAAGTTGCCGCTGGTCGAGTTTGCATCCAGCGGTTGGTTCCTGGTGCGAGCCGTCACCAATAATCCGCGAGTTTACCAGTGCGCGTCGACGGGTCCGTACTACGTGGAGTTAAACCACGAGCCGCGAATCAGCCGGATCAGCGTTCAGTATTTCTTGACATGGCTCGACGACGCGGCGAATAAGTTTTCCGGCAATGCGCCGGTGCTGGCGGAGATCGAGGCGGCGCGACCGTTTTGGGAGAAGTTGCTTAAGCGGGCGAACGCCGACTAGCCACGACGAACACGGCAACAGCCCCGACCAAGCTTGGTCGGGGTTATAGGCGCCGCGGTTCGCGCCCCTTAATGCGACTTCGCGGCTTGCTTGGGCTTGGCGGCGCCGTCGGCGTCGGCGGCGGGCTGGCCGTTCATCGTCGAACCGGCGATTGCTGGCTTGGTAATCGCAGCGCCGGTAGCGGTGGCCAGTAGCTCACGCTGGGCGCGGTGTTCTTCTTCGTCGTGCCACGCGGCGGCCCGCACGTACGTCCCATCCGGCATCAGCACGCGGGCGCGGCTGTTGTCTTGCAGATAGATCGGGATGATTTCTTCGCAGATCCGGCGGCGCAGCTCGGGCGCTTCGACGGGAAACATCACCTCGACGCGACGCTCAAAGTTTCGCGGCATCCAGTCGGCGCTGCTGAGATACGCCTGCGCCTTGTTGCCGTCGCCGAAGACCATGATCCGGCTATGTTCGAGGAACCGGTCGACGATGCTGCGAACGCGAATGTTGTCGGAAATCCCCGGCAGTCCCGGCCGCAGGCAACAGATGCCTCGGATCACCAGGTCGACGGGTACTCCGGCTTGGCTCGCCTGGTAAAGCGCCTCGATCGTCTCGCCGTCGACCAGTGAGTTAAGCTTGGCAAAGACGCGGGCCGACTTGCCTTCGCGCGCCCGAGCGGTCTGTTCGTCGATCAGCTCGATCGTCTTGCCGTGTAAATCTTGCGGGGCGATGACCAGCTTCTTCCACTCGTGACCTTGCGAGTAGCCGGTGAGGAAGTTGAATAATGCGGTGCAGTCGTCGGCGACCAGCTTGTTCGACGTGAATAGCGCCACGTCCGTGTACAACCGCGCGGTGGCTGGGTTGTAATTGCCGGTGCCCAGATGCACGTAGCGTCGCACTTTCGCGCCCTCCTGCCGCACGACCATCGCCAGCTTGCAATGCGTCTTCAAATCCATGAAGCCGTACACGACGTGGACGCCGGCCCGTTCCATTTGCCGCGACCAACTGATGTTGTTCGCCTCGTCGAACCGGGCCTTCAATTCCACGAGTGCGGTCACATGCTTGCCGTTTTCGGCGGCCTGCATCAGCGACTTCACGATCGGGCTGTCGCCGCTGGTGCGATAAAGCGTCTGCTTAATGGCCAGTACGTTCGGGTCTTCCGCGGCGCTCTGGATGAAATCGACCACGGGATCGAAGGAATCGAAGGGGTGGTGCAGCAAGATGTCGCGGTCGGCGATCTCGGCGAACAGGTTTTCGCCGCGTCGCATCCCCAGGGGCTGCCGCGGCGTGAAGGGGGCGTCGCGGAGTGCGTCTTTGCCTGAAATCTTCGTGAATTCCGTGAGCGCCGTCATGTCGAGCATGCCGTCGACGCGGTAGACCTCGGAGTATTTCTCACCTTCGATGAAATAGTTCTCCTGAAGTTGCTCTTCGCCCACGAGCATATCGAGCAGGGCGCGGCTCATGTCCTTGCTCACTTCGAGCCGCACGGCCTCGGAATGTTGGCGAGCGCGGAGACGAGACTCGATCGCTCGAATCAGATCGTCGGACTCGCGTTCCAAGAGATCGACGTCCATATCGCGCGTCAGGCGGAACGTAGCGTGATGAACGCTCTCGTAACCGCCGAACAGCTCCGACAGCTTGCACGCGATGATGTCTTCGAGCAGTACGAACTCGTTCTCGTTCGGCCCGCCGACTTCGATGAAGCGCGGCAAAACCTGCGGCAATTGCACCACGGCGAATAGCTCCGGCGGCCCCAAGCCGCTGGTGCGATTGAGCAGCGCCGCCAGGTACAGTCCGCGATTGTGAAACCGCGGGCTCGGGTGGCTGGGGTCGATCGCCATGGGCGTGAGGATGGGGAACGCCCGCTGGCGGAAAAAATCATCGACGATCTTTCGCTGGGATTTGTCGAAGTCGCATTCTTTGAGCAGATGAACGCCTTGCTCGGCGAGCGCCGGCAGGATGGCCTTGTTCCAGCATTTATACTGTTGCTCGACCAACTCGCGCGTGCGCTGCGAGATGCGCTGCAACTGCGTGAGGGCGTCGAGCCCGTCGGCGGCGACGTCCTGCGGCGCCACGCCGCCGAAGGCCTGTTCGCGCAAACCCGCGACGCGGACCATGAAAAACTCGTCGAGGTTCGAGCTGAAGATCGACAGGAACTTTGCACGCTCCAGGAGCGGATTCGAGGCGTTCTGCGCTTCTTCCAGCACGCGCGCATTGAACTCCAGCCAGCTCAATTCGCGGTTGATGAAGTGCTCGGGTTGATAGACGATCGGTTCGGGCATGAGAAACTGCTTCGAGGAGTGCGATGCGGGGCGAGCGGCGCCCCAAAAGAAATTATAGCGTACGGTCAAACAGGCTCAGAACTCGCCTTATTCGCCATTGGCGGGGGAATTTGACAGCCTGTCATTCTGAGCAAAGCGAAGAACCTTGCAGCGGGATAGATCGTTCGCTGCGCTCGGGATGACGGGAAATTACGCCGCGTGCGGAATCGCTACACGTGTGCGTCGAAAACGCGGACCTGCGCCCAGGCGCCGGATTGCTCGGCGACGAAGGCTTTGTGCCGGGGCGCTTCCTGATAGCGGTCGTGATCGGCTTCGCTGGCGAATACCAGCACCAGCGCCACGTCGTAATTCTGGTCGTTCACCGGCCGCTGATAGGCTTCAGCCCGCGGGCCGGCGCTGAAATGGATCGCGCCCGGATGATCGGTGAGATACCGGTGACAAGCCGCCACAAGCGAATCGCGGGCCGCCGGCGACTGGTCCTTTAACGTAAAATAGACGATGTGTGCGAGGCCGGTGGGCGTCGAGGACATGCAGATCGAGTTCCTTTTTGCGTCGTCATCCGGAGCGCAGCGAAGGATCTAGCGTAGCGCTAGATTCTTCACGTCGCTCAGAATGACGTGTTCTGACTACTCCACGAGCGTATCAACCGGCCCCGTCCGCGGTGCAACGCCGGGCTGCACTCGCACGTTGTCCTTATAGGTCTCCTCAGTCGTCGTGCCATCCGCGGCGTAACGAATGAGTTTGCCTTCAAGCTCCCCGGCGACATAGTTGGCGTCGACTAGCTTGTCGCCCGACTCGTACCACTCGGTGAACTGGCCGTCGCGCAAGTTGTCCTTGAACATCGACTTCACTCGCGGCTTGCCCGACTTGAAGTACACGGTCACTTCGCCATTGAGCTTGCCGTCGACGTAGGTCTGCTCGATGGCGCGCGTCTTTCCGTCTTCGAGGTAAGCGACCCACGTTCCTTCGCGGAGGCCCTTCTTGTAGCCGCGCTTGGAAAGCAACGTTCCATCGGCGCGAAAGACCTCCCAGGCGCCGTCGGGAACGCCCTTCTTGAAGTTCACCGTCTTGGAAAGTTGCCCGTTCTCGTGCCAAAAGCTCCAGGGGCCTTCATGCACGCCGCTGTCGTACGCGCCCTCGGCGAACTTTTGGCCATTGCGGTAATACTCCGTGAACTTGCCGTGGTTGACGATTTGGTCGTCCGACATCTTGCGCACGGTTCGTTCGACGCGCATCTTGCCCGGCTCGTACTCCTCTTTGGCCGGTCCCTCTTGAACCACCGACGGCTCCGGCGCCGCGGCGGGCTCATCGAGGTAAACGCCGTCTTCGGCTTTGACCGCTTCCTGGGCGATTGCCCAAAAGGGCGAAATCGAAGGCGACGACGCGACCGCCATTAGAATGAACGCCTTGAAACTTATATGAATCATATTATCTCTCCAGAAGTGCGTTGAACCATTAGTATGGCAAACGAGGCCGGTTCGGCCAACCGTTCGAGTTTCGGATTGCCAAGCTGTGAAGCGCCCACGGCGTTCAGTCGTGCGGTTTAGCCCGATTGACCAGGCTTTTGCCCGGTTTCCAGGTACCAGTCGGCTGGCAGCACGGCGTCTTTGGCCACGACGAGAATGCCGTCGCGAACCGCA
>JBGSYU010000100.1:0-3896 GCA_041750715.1 Lacipirellula sp. | reverse complement strand
GGTGCAGCTCGACCTGGGGGCGATTACGCTTCCGACCGGTTTCTATGCCATTAACCTGCCAGCGTCGGTAGCGGGGCTCTCATCAGTCCAGTTCTCGCTGGGAATGTCGGGCGCGAATGCTGGAAACTTATCGGGATCGGCGTCGTTCAGCACGAACGATCTCAACGAGAACCCATTCAACTTTACGGTCAGCGGCGTGGTGCAGCCGCCGGACGACCACGGCAACAACGCCGCTTCGGCGACGGCCGTGACGATCCCCTCGACGGTGGGGGGCATTCTCGAACAACTGGGCGACCAAGACTGGTTTTCGTTCAGCACCGTCGCCGGCGTGAATTACCAATTCCTGTCGACGCTGCTGGGGCTAGGCGACTCATTCTTCGAGTTGTTTGCGCCCAACGGCACGACGCTGCTGGTCGCGGACGACGACAGCGGCCCCGGCTTGGCCTCGTTCATTAGTTGGATTGCGCCGACCAGCGACACCTACTACCTCAAGGTTCGCGCCTTCGCGAACGCCGGCACCGGCGGCTACAGCGTGGCGTTCTCCGAATTCATCCCCGACGACCACGGCGACTTCGCGTTTAACTCGACGTTCATCACCGATCCGAGCACTATCGCCGGCACGCTGGGAACGACTTTCGACGTCGATTGGTTTGGCTTTGAAGCGATCCAGGGCGTGACGTACGACGTGACGACGGCACTGGGAACGCTCGACGATTCCATTTTGACCCTGTACGACGTCGACGGTTTTACGCAACTGGCGTTCAATGACGACGACGGCGTTAGCTTGGCCTCGCATATCACTTGGACGGCGCCAAAGGATGGATTTTATTACATCGAGGTCGGCGCCTTGGGCAGTCTCGATACGGGAACCTACACGCTCTCAATCGAGGGAGACGACGACCACGGCGATAACCTGCTCAACGCCACCTACGTCGCAGGCTCGAGCGTAAGCGGCGAGATCGAAGTGCCGTTCGACGTCGATTGGTTTAGATTCGACGCTATCGGCGGCGCCAGATATCAATTTGAAACGTCGCTGGGAACGCTTTCCGACTCCGTCTTAGCGCTCTTCGACTCCAATGGCTTTTTTCTGGCCTCCGACGACGATAGCGGCCCCGGCTTGGCATCGCTGATCGACTGGGTTGCGCCGATTGACGGCTCTTACTTCCTCGAAGTGAGGGGTCTGAACTTTCATGTGGGAACCTACGGCCTAGCGCTAACAGTGGTGGACGACCACGGCAACAACGCGCCTGCCGCAACGGCGATTTCGGCGCCGGGCGTCGCGACGGGCGTGATCGCCCCGATCGGCGACAAGGATTGGTTTTCCTTCAGCGCCATCGCGGGGGTCGACTACGTCTTCACGACGACGCTGGGGACGCTACCCGACTCGGTGCTGCGACTCATCGGCGTCAACGGCGTGACGCAGCTTGCCAAGAACGACGACGACGGCGCCAACCTGTCGTCGCGCATTGAGTGGACCGCCCCGGCGAGCGGCGTTTACTATTTGGAAGTCAGCGGCTTCGATACGAGCGTCGGCACGTACGAAGTGCTGGTGCGGCCCAATATCAACCTCGTCGTCGACACCTTGGCGGACGAATTCGACGGCGATTATTCCGCGGGCGATTTGTCGCTTCGCGAAGCCGTTGGCCTGATTCAGTTTTACCCCGGGGAGACCATCACCTTCGCGCCGGCGCTATCGGGGCAAACGATCACCCTTACGCTGGGTGAAATCTTTATCGGCGAAGGAGTGAACATCCAAGGCCCCGGCGCCAGCCAGTTGACCATTCAGGCTTTCGACCCCACGCCCTCCTCAAACAATGGAGATGGAAGTCGACTCTTCTTTGTCGCCACTGGCGCGCCGGTATCGCTTTCCGGGCTCACGCTCACGGGCGGCGACATCTTCGGAGAAGGCGGCGCCATTCTTTCGTTTTCTTCCTTGCTGAACGTCGCGAGCGCGGTGATCGCAGGGAATTACGCCAGTAACGTCGGCGGCGCCATTTTCCAAATCGGTGGCCGACTCGATCTTGTCGACACGACGATTGAAGGGAACTCCAGTTCCTTCGGCGGCGGCCTCTACGTCGACGGCGAACTGCTGATCGAGCGTAGCACCGTCAGCGGCAACACGGCTAGCTTCGAGGGCGGCGGGCTCTATTTCAGTTCCTCGGCCCCGGCTTCGCTAGTCAGCAACAGCACGATTTCCGGCAACGTCGCCGGCTCGCGCGGCGGCGGCGTGCGGAACAACTTTGGCGTGCTGCGATTCGAGCATTCGACGATCTCGGCGAACACAAGTTCCTCGAATTTCGGGGGCGGCGTCAGCAGTTACGGTCTCTCTAATACCAGAAGCGAATTTTACTCCTCAATCGTCGCGGGCAACGTCGGAACCGACGTCGACTTTTTCCCAGACGCGACGAATTCCTTCGCCTCATCGGGCTACAACGTCATCGGCAGCGGCAATGCCATCGGCGCGTTCAATCAGCCCGGCGATCGAACCTTGGCCAATCCGTTGCTGGCCCCGCTGGCCGACAACGGCGGACCGACGAGGACGCACAGTTTGCTGGCGGGCAGCCCGGCGATTAACGCCGGCGACCCCGCGTTCACCAGTCCGCCCGATTTCGACCAACGCGGCCCCTCCTTCCTACGCGTCGACGTCGGTCGCATCGACGTCGGAGCCTTAGAACTTCAGGCTTCGGAGTTCCCGACCATCTACGCGGCGGAACTCGATAATGATAACGGGCCATCGGTTTACACGGAGAACGGCGTCTGGACGACTTCGGGGCTGCCCGGGTACAACGGTCTGACGTTCCGATTCGGCAGCGTGGGATCCAACAACACGGCGACGTGGACGTTTACGGCGCCGTTCGCCGGCTACGGCGAAGTCTCCGTCCAGTATCGCGCTTCGGCGAGTCGCGCCACGAGCGCCCTGTATCAGATCGACACCGGCAGCGGCGTCGAAACGGCGACTGCGAACCAGACGCAGAACGGCTTCACCTGGGTGTCGCTGGGCACTTTCTACTTCCAGCCCGGGCAGCGAACGATTACGCTCAACGCGCTGCTCAGCTCCGGCGGCAGCGTGGTGAACGCCGACGTCGTACGGATCAATCTGAATGCGGGATCCCAGTCCAACAGCGATTTCAACGACGACAACCAGGTCGACGGCCAAGATTTCCTCGCGTGGCAACGCGGGCTAGGAACGTCCGTTTCGGCGCTGCATCAACAAGGCGACGCCAACTACGACGGCGCCGTCGATGGCGACGACCTGGCGCTGTGGTCAGCAGCCTTCGGCTCGAGCCTCGCCATCCCCGCATCGGGGTCGTTGGCTAGCGTTGAGATCGTCGACTTGATGGATACGGGGCTTCGAGCGTCGTCGTCGGAAGGCCAAACGGCGTCGTCCATCACGCTCAGGTCAAACCCCTACGGGTCTGAACTAGCTGACTTGGCCCTCACCGTCGACTTATCGCAGAACGTCGCTAAGTCGCGGTTGGCAAGCACGCCGCCCGTCAAACTAAGAAATCAAGCGTTCGATGCGGTTCATGCGTCTGTCCGCCCGTCGGACGATCGGCTTCGCGACGCCTGGTCCCATCGAACTTCGCAGTCGGTGAGCGACGACGATACCGAGGGGCTCTCCGGTGGAACCACGAATAAGGACGAACCGGCGGACGACCTCGCAGCGCTCGACTTGGTGTTCGCAACGCTGTAAGGAACGACTCAAGAATAACTTGGGTGTTACCGAAACTCGCGAGTTATGGGGAGAAAATTCGTCGATACGCCCGTTACGCCGAAGGCGTTGAATCTTACAGCCCAGGGTTGTCCGCCGTGGCGGACTACCCTGGGAACGCCAATGAAAATTCACCCTACCCTGAAGGGGTTGCACACTGCGATGCAACCCTTTCAGGGTAGAA
>JBGSYU010000099.1:0-4573 GCA_041750715.1 Lacipirellula sp. | reverse complement strand
GTCGGACACGGTGCTCATCGCAGACCTGCTGTGCCAATGCTTTTGGGCGGCGGGCGTGCCGCGGACGGTGCTGCAGTTCGTGCCGTGCAGCGGCGCCACCGTGGGGCGGCAGTTGGCGCGCCACGACGCGGTCGATGCGGTGATCCTGACCGGCGGCACGGCGACGGCGCTGGAGATGCTGCGGCAGAAGCCGACGATGAACCTGCTCGCCGAGACCGGCGGCAAGAATGCGACGATCGTCACGGCGCTGTCGGACCGCGATCTGGCGATTAAGAACGTGCTGCATTCGGCGTTTAGCCACAGCGGGCAGAAGTGCTCGGCGACTTCGCTGCTGATTCTCGAGGAGGAGGTGTATCGCGATGGCAAGTTCCGCGACACGCTATGCGACGCGGTTGAGAGCCTGCGCGTCGGTTCGGCCTGGGAGCTGTCGACGCGCATCAATCCGCTCATCCGCCCGCCGAGCGGCGATCTGGAGCGGGCGCTCACGAAGCTGGAACAGGGCGAGTCGTGGGCCGTGGCGCCGCAACTGCACGTCGACGGCAACCCATGCCTGGTAAGCCCCGGCGTGAAGTGGGGGGTGCAGCCAGGGAGCGTCACGCATTGCACGGAGTTTTTTGGACCGCTGCTGGGAGTGATGCCCGCGAAGAATCTGCATGAAGCGATCGACTTGGTAAACGCCACCGGATACGGGCTGACCTCGGGGCTGGAAAGCCTGGACGACCGCGAGCATCAGGTTTGGCAGGAAGGCGTTCGCGCGGGGAACTTGTACATCAATCGGCCCACGACGGGGGCGATCGTTCTCAGGCAGCCATTTGGAGGGATGGGTAAGAGCGCTTTCGGGCCGGGCATCAAGGCGGGGGGGCCGAACTATGTGGCGGCGTTAATGAAGTTTGAAGATTCCGAGCGAGCCGGGTCGTCCCCGACCCCGGCGAAGCGGGTACACGCTTCAGAACCCCCTCCCCTAGCCTCTCCCCAGAAGGGGGAGGGAGACAAAGACGTCGACCGCATCGATCGGGCTGTCGACAGTTACCGGCACTGGATGGCTGAAGAATTCAGCAGGCCGCATGACGACTTTCGGCTGGTGGGCGAGGATAACTTTCGCCGATATTTGCCGGTGGAGCGCGTGCGGATTCGCGTTCACGATGACGACACGGCGTTTGATGTTTTCGCTCGGGCCGCCGCGGCGCGCTCCGCCGGTTGTCGCGCCGTGGTAAGCGTTCCGCCAGGTAGCCGAGTTTCTCCGAAACTCGAAGCCGCCAGTTTCGGAGAAACTGGCCTACATGGCGCGATTGATTTCGTCGTTGAATCGGACGAGGAGCTGGCCGACGCGATGCGCTGCGGGGCGGCGGGCCGCGTGCGCTATGCACATTCTGGCCGCGTGCCCGAGCTTATTCGGCGGGCTTCGGCGGAGTCGCTCGCGTTCGTTGCCGACGCGCCCGTGCTGGCTCACGGCCGGATTGAACTGCTCTGGTACCTGCGGGAGCAGAGCCTGTCGCACATTTACCACCGCTACGGAAATTTGGGGCGGCGGGCGACGGAGGAGCGGGCGCCGGTGGGTTAGAACGCCGGGATTTAGCCTACCGTCATCCTGAGCGGAGCGAAGGATCTAGCGTAGTTCTAGATTCTTCGCTCCGCTCAGAATGACCGTTCTGTTCCAGCCGCAACAGCAGCACTGCTAACGCCGCGAGCGCTAACGCCGACGGCTCGGGAATCGCCGATCGCAGGAGCTGGTAATCGACCATGTCGACGACGCGGTCGCGATTCACGTCGCCGAAGGCGAAGCTGTCGATTTGCAGCCCAGTCGCGCCCATGTTCGCGGTGACGATATCCAGGTCGACGAAGTCAATCGAGCCGTCGCCGTTGGCGTCTTCAAACTCGGTGACGGCGTAGCCGAGATCGCGCATCGACTGGATGGTGAACCGGCTGATGAACGGCTCGCGGTAGTCGGGGTCGATGGCGCCGGTCATTAGCTCCAGTGCGCGGTCGCGCCCGTAGCGGTCGGTCACGCCGACCCGCGGGTCGAGCAAGAACGGATCGGCCGGCGGCGGGGTTCCTTCTTGCGGGCTGCTCCGCATCAGCTGGTCCCAGTGCGAATTGGGCGTGCCCGGGTTGCCGGCGTCTTCGACGGGGACCCACTGGGCGGTCGGATCGAACTCAGCCTGGTACGCGGCCAGGCCATGCTGACCGGTGTAGCGAAAGGTGTTGTTGACGTAAACGTTGTTGGCGTTCCACAGCGTGCCAATGCCCAGGACGTGGCCGACCTCGTGGGCGAGCAGCTCGTCGATGAAGTTTAGTCCGTTGGCGCCGGGGCCTTGCCAGTTCTGGAAGTTCTCGATTTCGTTGACGTTGATGTTGATGAAGCCGCTAGTCGCCAGGGTGAATCCGCCTTGGGAGGTAGTCCCGGAAAAATTGGCGGAGGCCAACCCGAAACTGGTCGCTCGAATGGAGATCGGAACGGACGCAATGCTGATGCCCGGCCGATAGCCGGTGAGGGCGGTTTCCCACATCCGTTCGACGCGGGGGAGGGCCTCGTTGAGGATCGCCAGTTCGGTGGCGTTAAACTGTCCGCCAGTCGTGGAGGTCGAGATCGAGAAGATCAAGTTCAACGCGGCGCAGCGCGGGACATTGCCGGCGAGCAGCAACGCGAGCGTGAAGATGGTCGTCAAGAGGCGTGGCATCGCGGATCGGATCCAGGGAGGCGTGACGAAGTTTGGGCGCAGCGCAGCGACGCACTGCAAACGGGAACGCAACCGGATAGTCAGAATCGAAGCGAGAACCTCAAAAGAACTCGCGCCTAGCTTGCGCGATGTGAGGTTAAGATGCTTGCGCTACACGAGCACTTTCGCCGGAAAGATGCCGAAAAGAACGGGACGCAGGATTTGCCGCGTCGCCCTTTAAGCATACCATGGGGGGCGACGGCCGTCAAAGTTTAGGCGGCCCGACCGGAGAACCCCGGTAGAACGGCAAAATCCCCATGTCCATGCCCGCCGCACTATCTTCCACGCCCGCCGTCGAAGCTGAGTTGCTCGGAGCCATGCGGCGGTTTTGGGGCTACGACGCCTTCCTGCCCTTGCAGGCCCGGGCGATGGCCTCCGCCATGGCGAATCGCGATTCGGTGGTGGTGCTGCCCACCGGCGGCGGCAAGAGCCTGTGTTTCCAGGCGCCCGCCGTTTGCCGCGAGGGGCTGGCGCTGGTCGTGTCGCCGCTGATCTCGCTGATGAAGGACCAGGTCGACGCCCAGCGGGCGTGCGGCGTGCGGGCGGCGGCGATCAATAGCACGCTTTCCGGGAGCGAGCGCCGCGAAGTCGCCGAGCAGATTCGCGGCGGCGAATTGAAGCTGGTCTACGTCGCCCCCGAACGACTGCTCGCGGAATCGACGCTGGAGTTTTTCAAACAGCAAGAGCTTTCGCTCATCGCGATCGACGAAGCCCATTGCATCAGCCAGTGGGGGCATGACTTTCGCCCCGAGTACCGCGGGCTGCGAATTCTCAAGGACGCGTTCCCCGGCGTGGGCGTGCATGCCTACACGGCGACCGCGTCGCAAGAAGTGCAGCAGGACATTGCCGAGCAACTGCGGCTGGAGAATCCGCAGATGCTGGTCGGTTCGTTCGATCGGCCGAACCTGGTGTTCCGCATTCGGCGGCCGGCGAATCGGTTCGGCGAGATTTGCCAGCTCGTCGAGCAGCGGCGCGGCGAGGCGGGGATCGTGTATTGCATCAGCCGCAAGGAAGTCGACAAGACGGCTGAGGCCCTCACCGCGATAGGCTATCGCGCCGTGCCGTACCACGCGGGCCTTTCCGACGACGAGCGGCACTGCAATCAAGACGCGTTCCTGCAAGAACGGGCCGACGTGGTGGTGGCGACCGTGGCATTCGGCATGGGCATCGACAAGAGCAACGTCCGCTACGTCATTCACGCCGGCATGCCGAAGTCGTTGGAGCACTATGTGCAAGAGAGCGGCCGCGCAGGGCGCGACGGGCTGGAGGCGGACTGCCTGCTGCTGTACAGCGGGCGGGACGCGATGGTGTGGCGGAACCTCATCGCGAAGGGCGAGAACGGCGCCTCCGAAGGGGCGCTCGATTCGCTCGTCGCGATGGAAAAGTTTTGCGGCGGGGTGACCTGCCGGCATCGGGGGATCGTTTCGTATTTCGGGCAGGAACTAGAGTCGACCAACTGCGGCGCGTGCGACGTTTGTTTGGGGGAGCTAAACACCGTCGACGACGCGGTGGTGCTGTCGCAAAAGATTCTCTCGTGCGTGCTGCGGCTGGAGCAGCGGTTTGGGGCCGACTACACGGCGAAAGTGCTCGCCGGTTCGACGGAGCAACGCATCCGCGAACAGGGCCACGATCGGCTGAGCACCTACGGGCTGCTACGCGACCAGGCCGTGCTGGCGATTCGCGAGTGGATCGAGCAGCTCGTCGCCCAGGGCTACCTGGCGAAGGTCGGCGAGTACAACACGCTGTCGCTGACGGAGCCAGGCCGGGCGCTGTTGAAGGGCGATGGTTCGCCGCAACTTTTGCGGCCCGCCGATACGAAATCGCGCGAACGCCGCGTGCGCGACGGCGGCGGCGAT
>JBGSYU010000098.1:0-9780 GCA_041750715.1 Lacipirellula sp. | reverse complement strand
CGGCGTGCTGGCGGAAGTGGGCTATGCCGACGCCCTGCTGGCCCGTGAGCTTCCCGACGGGTCGCTGCAACTAGTCGACGGCCACCTGCGTGCCGAGACGACGCCCGACGCGGTGGTGCCGGTGCTGGTGCTGGATGTGAGCGAGGAGGAGGCGGACAAGATTTTGCTCACGCTCGATCCGCTGGCGGCGCTGGCCGGGGTCGAGACGACCCGGCTCGCCGAGTTGCTGGAGGCGACGACGTTCGCCAGTCCGCAGCTCGAACAGTTGCTCGACGGATTGGCTCGCGACGCCGCCGGAGTGGACGCGGCGCTGGAGACGATCGCCGAGCGGCCGGAGGTCGAGATTCCCGAGTCGTACCAGGTGGTCGTCCAGTGCGAGAGCGAAGCCGATCAACAAGCCGTGTTCACCCGCATGCGCGAGGAGGGCTACCGATGCCGAGTGTTGACGTTGTAGTAAGTTGCCCCGTCTACGATTCGTTCCGCGTCCAGCAGGTCGCCGGCATGTTTGACGTGCCGCTCACCGCGAAGGCGAGCGAGACGTTTTCGGTCGAGCTGCCGGGGCTGGAGGAATCGTGGGACGTGGGGTTGATCGTCGGCCCCTCCGGCAGCGGCAAGAGCACCGTCGCCGGGCAGTTCTACTCGCAGGAGCTGTATCGCGGCGCCGAGTGGCCCGATACCCAAGCGGTGATCGACTGTTTTGGCGAATTGCCGATGCGGCAGGTGGTGGAGCTGTTCACGGCGGTGGGCTTTAGCTCGCCGCCGTCGTGGGTGAAGCCGTACCGCGTGCTGAGCTGCGGGGAACGGTTCCGGTGCGATTTAGCGCGAGCCCTGGCGGCGAGTGGCGTTAGCCGCGACCCGGTAGGGGAGCGCTCCGCTACCGCGTCGCGGCTAACGGCAGCGGCGAACGATGGAAGCCGTTGCGTGCCGTTGGTGGTGTTCGACGAGTTTACCAGCGTGGTCGATCGCAACGTCGCCCGCGCTTGCTCGGCGGCGATTTCCAAGGGGATTCGCCGCGGACATATTCCTTGCCGGTTCGTCGCGGTGACCTGCCATTACGACGTCGCCCAGTGGCTCCAGGCCGACTGGGTGCTCGATATGGCGACCGGTCGGCTGGAACGGAGGCGTCTTCGGCGTCCCGAGATCGACGTCAAAATCCATCGCTGCGGAGTGGCTCCGTGGAAGTTGTTTGCGCGTCATCACTATCTGAGCGGGTCGCTCGCCGTCGGGGCGCGGTGTTACCTGGCTACCTGGAACGGCGAGCCGGTGACGTTCTGTGCAACGCTGCCGCTGATCGCGCAGAAGAATCACCGGCGGTTTACGCGGATCGTGACGCTCCCGGATTACCAGGGGATGGGCATTGGCATGCGCGTGGTGGCGGCGGTGGCTTCGCTACATCGGGCGGAGGGCCTGCGGATCAACGTGACCAGCAGCCATCCCGCGCTGATTCGGCATTGCCGCGGCAGCGAAGACTGGAGGACCGTGAACGTGCGCAAAGGGGGTTCGAGCCGGCGCGGTTCGGCACGATTCGCCGGCTACCGCAGCGCGGCGGGGCGGGCGGTGGTGTCGTTCGAGTACCTAGGGCGATGACCATGGCCGCAGCAGTAACGCCTTTTGAGAAAGCGAAGTTCTGCGCGGTCTTGTTGCTGGGCTGCAATCGCGCCACGGCCTGCAACTTGTTAGGCGTCGCCGCCGAGCGATTGCATGCGGAGATGGAGCGCGACGCGGCGTTCGCCGTGGAGGTGCTCCGCGCGGAGGCGCAGGCCGAGGTCGATCACATGCGCAACGTCCGTGCGGCGGCGCTGGACGAGAAGAACTGGCGGGGCAGCGTGTGGTGGCTGGAGCGGCGGGACCGCACACTGGACGCGGCGGAGGATTTGGAGCCGTGGCAATTCTCTGCGGCGGTGCGGGAGGCGCTGGGCAGGCTGGTGGAGATCGTGTTGGCGGAGGTGGTCGATCCCATTCGTCGGCAGGCGATTATTAACGAGCTTCAGGCGACGGTCGGCGAGGGGGCGAGCGAAATCGCTAAGCCGCAAGCGGCGGGAGAAGGGGAGTGATGATCGCTGCCGTGCTCTCGGATCGCGTGTTGTCGGGCCTGGCGCGGGAGCTAGCGCGGCGGGTGGCTCGGCGGTCGGCGGAGGAGTATACGCGGCTGCCGCTTTCGGCGTGGGGGCGACTGATGCTGCCGGCGTATTTTCGGTTGCCGCCCTCGCGGATGCATCGCTGGATCGGAGAGCAGCTAGACGGGATGGACGAGTCGCGCGGCGCCCGGCTCAACGTGCTCGGACCGCGCGGCGGCGCGAAGAGCACCATCGGCACGCTGGCCTATGTGTTGAAGTGCGCGGTCGCCGAGCGGGAACCGTACATTTGGATCGTTTCCGACACGATGAGCCAGGCCCGCACCCACTTGGCCAGCGTTAAGGCGGAGCTGGAACACAACTCGCTGCTCGCCACCTATTATCCGCAAGCAGCCGGCCGCGGGCCGCGCTGGCGGGCCGACGCCGCGGAACTTCGCAATAGCGTGCTGATCGAAGCCTACGGCACGGGGCAGCGGCTGCGCGGGCGGCGCCGCCGCGAGCATCGTCCCTCGCTCATCGTGTGCGACGACTTGCAGAACGACGGCCACGTCGCCTCCGCCTCGCAGCGGCAGGTGAGTCGCGATTGGTTTCACGGCACGCTGCTCAAAGCGGGCGATCGGCGGACCAACGTCGTCAATCTCGCCACGGCATTGCACCGCGATGCGCTGGCCATGCAACTGGACCGCTCGCCGGGGTGGAATTCGCGCGTGTTTCGGGCGATCGAGCGGTGGCCCGAGAACATGGAGCTGTGGGGGCAGTGGGAGGAACTGTACGCCGACGCGAGCGCCGCGGATGCGCGGGCCGCGGCGGCGGAGTTCTTCGCGCAGAACCGGCAAGCGATGCTCGCCGGGGCCGAGCTGCTGTGGCCCGAGCACGAAGACCTCTACTCGCTGATGCGGATGCGGTTCGAGGAAGGTCGCACGGCGTTCGAGCGGGAGAAGCAGAACTCGCCGATCGACCCGGAGCGGTGCGAATGGCCGGAGGAGTATTTCGCACACAACCTGTGGTTCGGCGAATGGCCGACGGAGCTTGTCGTGCGAACGATCGCCCTGGACCCCAGCAAGGGCGCCGATGCGCGGCACGGCGACTACTCGGCCTACGTCCTGCTGGGCATCGACCGACACGGGGTGCTGTACGTCGAGGCCGATTTAGCCCGGCGGCCGACGCCGCAGATGGTGGCCGACGGCGTGAACCTGTGCCAGCGGTTCCCCGCGGATGCGTTTGGCATCGAGGCGAATCAGTACCAGGAGTTGCTGGCCGGCGAGTTTTCCGCCGAATTCCGGCGGCGGCACAGGCGGCTGCTCGCGCCGCATGCGATTCACAACTACACGAACAAGCTGGTGCGAATACGCCGGCTGGGGCCGTACTTGTCGCAGCAGCGGATTCGCTTTCACGCCAAGAGCGCGGGCACGCGGCTGCTGGTAGACCAACTGCGCGACTTTCCCCTGGGCGCCCACGACGACGGGCCCGACGCGCTGGAGATGGCGATTCGTTTGGCGGAAACGCTATTGAGCGGCGACACGGCTTGCGATGGTCTGGGCGACAACCTAATTCATAATTAACCACGACGGCACGACGGACACGACGAAAAGGCAAATGACGAAATCCGAATGACGAATGACGAATAGCTGAGGTGACGCCCCATTGTATCTTTTTCTTGCGTCATTCTTACGTCGTGCCGTCGTGGTTGCATTCGTTTTTTTCCAATCGACTCACGATCACCATGAAGAGGAATATTGCCATGTCACTTGCACTCGATCCCTTCGAACGGCGTATTAGCGAGGCCTGCGATTCCCTCTGGGATGCGCTGGTCGATCCGCGGGAAGCCTTCGTCGACGACGACGGCCTGTGGTGGAACAACATCTCCGCGAGCCGGGGCGTCCTCGCCCCCGGCGCCCTCGGCGGCTTACCCTATCTCAACGAAGACCAACTCGCCGCCGTGCGGCTGGAATGCCGGCGGCTGGTGGCCACTAACGAGTTCGCCATCAACGGCGTCGAAAATCGCATCAGCTACCTGGTCGGCCCAGGGCACTCGTATCGCGCCGCGGTTCGCAAAGGGGCCGACCCGGCGCCGGCGACGATCGCCGAAACGCAAACCGTACTGAACGAGTTTTTGTACGAAAACGCCTGGCATGCCCGGCAGCAGGAGATCGTGCGGCGGATGGACCGCGACGGCGAGGCGTTTTTGCGGTTCTTCGTCGCGGCCGATGGCCTGACCCGGGTGCGATTCGTCGAGCCGGAACAGGTCTACACGCCCAAGGAACTGGTGCGTACGCCCTCGGCCAGCTATGGCATTCAGACCGAGCCGGACGACGTGGAAACTGCATTGGGGTATTACATCGACGGCGAGCCGGTGGACGCGGCGCACGTGCAGCATCGCAAGGCCAACGTCGACGCGAATGTGAAGCGCGGGCTGCCGCTGTATTTTTCGGTGCGGAAGAATCTGCGGCGGGTGGAAAAACTGCTGCGGAATATGAGCGCGCTGGCGGAGATTCAATCGGCGATTGCGCTGATTCGCAAGCATCGCAGTGCGCTGCGGAACGGGGTGGAGGCGTTTGTGGAGGATCAGAGCGCTAAGCCGCAAGCGGCGGGGCTTCGGCACGCGGCGGGGCGGCGGGTGTCGCATTATGCGCCGGGGACGATTCTCGACGCGCCGGCGGGGCTGGAGTATGACTTTCCGGCTTCGGGCGTGAATGCCAGTAATTTTGTCACCGTGCTGCAGGCCGAGTTGCGGGCGATCGCGGCGCGGCTGGTGATGCCGGAGTTTATGTTCACCAGCGATGCATCCAACGCGAATTACTCCTCGACGCTGGTGGCCGAGGGGCCGGCCGTGAAGATGTTCGAGCGGCTGCAAGCGTCGCTGAAGAACGACGATTGCCGCGTCATGTGGCGGGTGATCGAGAATGCGGCCGCCGCGGGCCGCTTGCCGCGCGACGTGCGGCGACATGTGGAGCTGCAAGTTTCGTTGCCCTCGCTGCACGTGCGCGACCAGTTGCGGGAATGCCAGATCGAACGGATCGCGTTTGAGAACGGCGTGTTATCGCCGCAGACGTGGAGCCAGCGACTGGGGCTGGATTACGACCAGGAGCAGAAGAACCTGGCGATGCATGGAGGAGTAGGCACTGGGCAGTAGACAGTGGGCAGTGGGCAGTGGCCAGGGGGCCAGGGGCGTCATCCTGAGCGGAGCGAAGGATCTGGCGTGACGCTAGATTCTTCGCTTCGCTCAGAATGACGGTGGTTGGAAACGCAACTCGTGGATTCTCAAAGTAATTACTGAAAGTGGCCGCGCGGTTTGCTAACTTCAAACCATCATGAACGCCGCGGACACGACCATGAAAACGAGTAAGCGGTCGCAAGCGCAGGCGGAGTTCGCCAAGCTGCTGACGGCTGCGGAGTGCCGCGGGTTTCACGGCACGGCGAGCATTACAGTGAGCGTGCAGGACGGGCACATTCAGCACCTGCGCGTGGCGGTGGACAGGATGATTCGATGAGGGCTAGCGGCTAGCGGCCGGCGGCCAGATAAACAGGAGAAGGAATGTCGCTCTTATGCATGGCCGCTAGCCGCTAGCCGCTAGCCATTTATCGGTATCGAAACGAGCTAAGTCGCCCATCGCGGACTTGGCATCATCACGAGCCTCGACTTCAACGTTGCGTTTTTTGACGCACGGCGATGCCGAGGCTTTTTTATTGCGCACACGGAGACCAACGCATGACGGAACTTCTTCAAGAATACGTCGACTCGCGCGGCGTTACGCTACGGGTCGATCGCGACTTCGGCGTGCTGCGGGGCGTGAAGTTGATCGGGCTGGAGTCGCTCAACGGGCGACGGTATCGGCCCGCGGCGCTCTCGGCGGCCGTCGGGCTGTATGAGGGAGCGAAGGTCAACGTCAATCATCCCAAAGACGGGCCGCTGGCGCCGCGGGACTATCGCGATCGGCTGGGCGTGATCCGCCAGGTGGAGTTCCGAGCCGATGAGGGATTGTTCGGCAACCTGCACTTTAATCCGAAGCACGCGCTGGCCGAGCAACTGGCGTGGGACGCCGAGCATAATCCGCGGAACGTGGGATTCTCTCACAACGTGCTGGCGAAGCTCGTCCGCGAGGGCGAGCACACCGTGGTCGAGGCGATCACGCACGTGCGAAGCGTCGACCTGGTCGCCGACCCCGCGGCGACGCAGGGGCTATTCGAGGCAGCGACGGCGGAGCCAGTCGCGGTCGACGAAGCGGCGGCGGAAATTGCGCGGCTCTCAGCCGAGCTTCAGGCGTCTGCCGAGCGCGAGGCGGAACTGCTGCGGCGCGTCGGCGTCTTTGAAGCTCAACAAGCGCGGCCGCGGTCGAGCGAGCCGATGGCGGGGCTTCGCGAGCTTCGCGAACGGGTCGCCACGTCGGCGGAGTTTGCGCGGGCGATCAAGTCGGGACGTTAAACACAATCGTCGAATAGCCCCGACCAAGCTTGGTCGGGGCTGCTCGCGTTCAATCGAATCACACCTAGCCATTAACCATTTTCTTGGAGGCTCACTTTCATGGCAAACGCAATGCGATGGCGTTACGGCGATACGAATCCCGTGGTGCTGCCGGTCGTCGATACGACCGTCATTGATATCGGCGACCTGGTGTATCAAGCCAGCGGCATGGCCCGACCGGCGTCGATGCAGGCCGACCTCGGCACGGAGGCGGCGAATCAGGAAGGGTTTCATGACGCGTTCGTCGGCGTCGCGATGCAGGCTTCGCCCGTCGGATCGACCGATCCGGTGCGCGTGGCGACCAGCGGCGTGTTTGAATTCGAGTGCCTGTCCGTAACGTCGGAAGTCGGCGACCTGTGGGGCGCCGACGAAGACGGCGCCGGCGTGGCGCTGCTCAATCAAACCGTGGCGAAGGTTGCCACGCCCAACCTGGCCGTGGGCCGTTGCGCACGCCGCGTGAATCCAGCGGCGACGCGCGTGCTCGTTGAAGTCGTCAGCACGGTGCTGCGCGGCGGGCCGCAGGTGATGGCGTAGTCCGCGGAGTACCGCGGAATGACGAATGACTGAATGACGAATGACGAACGCGGTCATCGTGCCTCGCGCCTTCCATTCGTCATTCGTGCTTCGTCAATTGCCCCAAGTTTACACACGCCAATTCAAATCCGAATTCACAGGAGCAACATTGTTATGTCTCTCAATTACCGGGAACTAAAACGTCGCTACGAGCTCGACGGCGCCGAGCCGACGGCGCGGCATTTGTGCGAGGCGCTCGCCAATCGGGAGCTGGCGCCCGAGGAGTTCAGCATTCGCGACCTGGCCGAGACGCTCGTCCCCGACGGACGGCAATGGGTGCGGATGCTCGATCCGCGCTCGGGCGGCGGGGTGAGCGTCTTGGAATCGAGCGACGGCGTCGACGTGACAGCGTTTCTGAACGTCACCGGGCAGGTCGTCTACTCGAAGATTCTCGACGCTTACACGCAGGAGGCGTTCGTCGCCTCGAAGCTGGTGCAGACTATTTCAACGCGGCTCGACGGCGAGAAAATTCCCGGCGTGTCGCGAATCTCCGACGTGGCCGAGCAGGTGCCGCCGGGCATGCCCTACCCGCATCTGGGGTTTGGCGAGGACTACATCGAGACGCCCTCCACGGCGAAGCGCGGGTTCATCGTGCCAGTGACCAAGGAGGCGATCTTCTTCGACCGGACGCACCTGGTGCTGAGCCGGGCGGGGGAGGTGGGCGAAATCCTCGGCCTGAACAAGGAGAAGCGGCTGCTCGATTTGATCGTGGGCGTGACGAACAACTACAAGCACAACGGCGTCGCGCAGAACACCTATCAAACCAGCACGCCGTGGAAGAACCAGTTGGCCGCGAATGAACTGGTCGACTGGACCGACGTGGACGCGGCCGAGCAGTTGTTCGCCGACATCCTCGATCCGGCCACCGGCGAGCCGGTGCTGGTACGGGGCACGACGGTGCTTGTGATGCCGGCGTATCGACACGCGGCCCACCGGGTATTCAACGCTGCGGAGATCACCTACACCGGCAGCGGCGCCGCCACGGCCACCACGGCGGCGAATCCGCTGGGCAACTACCGCGTTCATGAGAGCCGGCTGGCGTATCGACGGATCGTGGCGTCCGGCGTGGCGGCGGCCGACGCGAAGAAGTGGTGGTTCGTGGGCGACTTCCGCAAGGCGTTCGCGTACATGGAGAATTGGCCGATCACCGTCGCGCAGGCGCCGTTGGGGAGCGAAGCGGACTTCAACAACGACGTGGTGCTGCGGTTCAAGGCGAGCGAACGCGGCGCGGCGGCGGTGCTGAACCCGCGGTTCGTGGTGAAATGCACGGGGTAGGAAGAGCGGGGTTGGGGACTGGAGGCTGGGGTAAGGCGATAGCCCCGACCAAGCTTGGTCGGGGCTATTGGCCTGATGTGAGGACGACAAGGAGCAATCGACGTGAACGTTCAACAAATCGAAGCGATGCGCGATCAGACGATCGCCCAGATTCTAGATCTCCTGGCGACGGCGGGGCCGACCATTTCGGTGAACGGCGTGGACGTGGTGTGGGCGCCAATCTTGGAGTCGCTCGAGCGCACCCTCGATTGGTGCGATCGCAAGCTGGCGGAGTATCAGCCGTATGAGGTGCGGACGCGCGGGGAGACTTAGGAAGAGGAGATAACCACAAAACACACGAAAGCGAAAAACTGCAAAACAATTCCTTTTGTCTGTTTCGTGTGTTTCGTGGTTAGTTATTCCTACTGCTGCATCGTCGTGACGCGGCGATAGAGCAGATCCACAAACTCGCGGAGCAGCTCGGCTTCGCCGGTTTCTAGAATCACGGCGACTTGCTTGACGAGATCGCGGCGGGAATTCATGGCTCGAGCGGCGCTCACCGCGCCGTGCTCGGTCAGCTCGCCGCCGACGGCGACTCGGCTGAACAGCTCGTCGAATTCCGCCGGCGTCCAGCGGGCGAACAGCTCGGGGTAGCTGTCGATCACTCGGGACGCGGCCGGGTTGGCGGCGCGATCGAACGCGGCCGCTTGGGCGTGGGGGTCCTGGAAGAGCTCATCGGGGTTGATGCCCAGGCCGCTGGCGAGCTTGTGGAGCGTGCGGGCATGCGGCCGTGAGGTTCCGCGGAGGATGCTCCGCACGGTCCGCTCGTCGAGCCCTGTGGCGTCGACGACTTCGGCCAGCTTCATGTTCAGCCGCACCATCACGCGGCGGACGTTCGCCCCGTGCAGAACGCGGCCGTCCGGCAGGTTGACGTGGCCATTGCGGGCGGGCGCTTGAGTCATGGGGCCATCGCGGGGAAAATGCTGGCGAGGCGGCGCCTCGATACATAAACACCTGTACACTATCTGCTTTGCCTAGTCAACCCCATCAAGCCGCTCACGCGGAAAAATTCTGCATATTGGGCGCCGGGTCCTCGGGACTCGCGGCGGCGAAGAACTTTCGCGCCGCGGGGATTCCGTTCGATTGCCTGGAACGGGAGGACGATATCGGCGGCAATTGGTACTTCGGTTCCGCCGCGAGCCGGGTGTATGCCTCGACGCATTTGGTGTCGTCGAAGCGGCTGACGGAGTACAGCGATTTTCCGATGCCGGCGGAGTGGGCGGCGTATCCGAGCCATCGGCAGACGCTGGAGTACTTGCGGGCGTATGCGCGGCGGTTTGGGTTGTATGAGGAGATTCAGTTCAAAGCAGCGGTGGAGTGGGTAGAGCCCGCAAACAACACTCCCCCATCTGGCTC
>JBGSYU010000097.1:0-2983 GCA_041750715.1 Lacipirellula sp. | reverse complement strand
GCCGGCAGCAAGCCGCGCGCGCCAGCCGCCGGGCGGAGTTCTTCGGCAAAGGCGACGCGATCGACCGGGCGGCCGACGCGGCGCTGGCCGAGACGATCGCGCCAGCTCGATCGGAGTTCAAGATCGCCTTCTCGATGAAGGAACTGATGATCGCGATGACCGTCGCAACCGTGGCGGTGGGCGTGCTTACTTCGATCGGCCCCGAAGCGGTCTCCATGACTTTTGGCCTGGTGGCCCTGGCCGGCCTGGCAGCGCACGCCGCGGGCGTCGACCCGCCGCGTCGCGTAGTGCTGGGGTGGTGGATTTCCTTGGTCATTTACTTGGCGGTTGGATTCTTTCTCCTGGTCAGGATGGCCGCATGACGACGTCGCGACCGCAGGCAATTCAGACCCCGTCTGCCGTTGGCGCCGACGACCGCGAGGTGCAAGACGTCGTCTGCACGGCGTGCGGGTGCATGTGCGATGATCTGCGGCTCACGGTTCGAGCGAATCGCGTGACTGCCGTGGAGCCGCCCTGCCCGGTCGCGGAAAGTTTTTTGCTGCGCGAACCCGAAGCGCTCAATTCGCCCTGCTTGGTGGAGGGTCGGCCCGCCGAACTGGACGCAGCCTTAAAACGAGCCGCCGAGATTCTAGAAGCCGCCTCCGCTCCGCTGGTGATGGGCCTTGAACGCGCGACCGTCGAAACGCAGCGACGGTCCGTTGAAATTGCCGATCGACTCGGCGCGTTCCTCGATCCGACCGACGAGCAGGGCCGCAGCCGCTGCCATGCCGCCGTTCAAACGGTCGGCGCCGTCACCGCCACCTTGGGTGAAGTGGCCGCTCGCAGCGAGCTGGTGGTCTACTGGAACGTCGACCCGGCGACCACGCATCCGCGCCACCTGGAGCGGTTCGCCCGCCACGCGTTCACCGCTGGCGCTCCGCCGGTCACGCCCAGGCGTGTGATCGCCGTCGGGACAGGTCGCTCGAAAACCGCCGAAGCGTCCGACGACTTTCTCTCGCTAAAGTCCAGCGGCGACGTCGCGGCGCTCGCCACCATACGGGCTCTGATTCAGGACCGCGAATGCGATCCATCGCAAATCGAGGCTCAGACCGGCGCTCCGCTCGAACAGTGGGCCTACCTCGCCCAACGTCTGAAGCTGTCGAGCTACTCTGTCCTTTTCTACGAGCCGAGCGTTCACGATCCTGGCGGACCCGACGCCTTGTCGCAAGCGATCGCGGAACTGGCGATCGACCTTCACCGCCACACGCGAGCGGTCGCCCTACGGCTGGGCGCGCCGTGGAATGCCGTCGGCGCGGCGCAGGTGCTTACCTGGCAAACCGGCTTCCCCGCCGCCGTGAGCTTCGCGCCGGGGTATCCGGTTTATCTCCCCGGCGAGGCGTCGGCTCAAACATTGCTGGAGCGCGGTGAAGTCGACGCCGCGTTAATCATCGGCGCCGATCCGGCGGCCCATATCTCCGCGGCAGCACGCGCCTCTCTCGCCACGATTCCCACCGTCGTGATTGACGACCGCCTGAGCGAAACGGCGCGATCCGCCGACGTCGCGATGTTCGCCGCCCGGTTCGGAATCGAAACCACCGGCACCGTCTTCCGCAGCGATGGAGTAGCGCTGCCGTTGCGAGGGGCGGTAACTGCGATGCTGCCCGATGCGGAGTCGCTGCTCATCCAACTCTTGCAGAAAATATCCCCCTCCCTCGAAGGTCGTAGAGGGGCGGCGGCGCCGAGGGGCTAGGGGAGGGAGCAACGCCCATCGCCAAACGCCCTTCGTCATTCTGAGCGAAGCGAAGAATCTAGAATCACGCCAGATTCTTCGCTCCGCTCAGAATGACCCGTTGGAATGGAGACGCTCTTTCATTAAGTTGCCGAAGCGATCGGCTCCTGTTCCTGCTCGATCACGCCGCGGTCCTGCAACCATACGGCGACGACCCAACAGACCAGCGCCCACGACAGTCCGACCGCCCACCCCGCCAGCACGTCGCTGGGCCAATGAACGCCGAGATACACGCGGCTCACCCCGACCGCGACGGTCACGACCATCGCCACGCCGATGAACAATACCTTCAGCCGTCGCCGCGCGACAAACTGCGATGCGACCAGCCCCAGCGTCAGGTACGCCGCAGCGGCCATCGCCGCGTGGCCGCTGGGAAAGCTCGACGTGTACACATGCGACCCATGCGGCACGAGATCGGGCCGAGGTCGATCGAACAGTTGCTTCAGACCGGTGCTAATCAGCAGCGATCCCAGGCAGGCGACGGCGACGTAAACGGCAGCGTGGCGCATAGAAGACAACCAAAAAAATGCGGCCACGGCGAAGGTGAGCGACAGAATGACGGCTACGCCGCCCAGGGCGGTGAAGTCGCGGCCCAATTCCTCGACCCACCGCGGGCCGAGAGGATCCGACAGATCGGCCGCCTCACGCATGGCGAGCACGGCGCGGCGATCGAGATCGCCGGTGGCGCCGCGCGCCACGGCCCGCGACAAGCTGTAGAATCCAACCGCCAACAGCGCCGACAGCACGGCAAGCACAATCGCCGAGCGAGTAAGACGACGATGCCGAGCAAGCGTCGCCGGCGAAACGACAGTACCAGTAGCGCTCATAACACAAACCCAAAGAGCGAGCCGGGGCGTCTCGCCCCCGGCGCGCGTGGACCCCTGGCAACCCCGTCCATTCCTGCCTACCCTAAGCAGGGGAACTGCAAAGTCACGCGCGCTCGGTCATTCTGAGGTAGTCCAAAGAATCTGGCCAGACCCTTCGGAGTACCTCAGGGTGACCGCATTCAGACTTTGCAATTCCCCTGTACTAAACGCTGACTGCCTGAACTGACTAGCGCCAACCAACTTCGCCTAGCGGCTTCGCCCCAAATGCGACCTGACCTGCTGAAAATCGCCGACGGTACGCTGTACGACCCCGCGGGCGGCGTCGACGGCGAGACTGGCGATCTCTGGATCGAGGCCGGCAAAATCGTCGCCCCTCCGAGCGATCCGG
>JBGSYU010000096.1:0-2027 GCA_041750715.1 Lacipirellula sp. | reverse complement strand
CGATCGCCGTCGGCGCTGGGACGGCGCCTGGTGCGCAGCCGGCGGTTGCTCAACCTGGCGCCTCCGCCGCCACGGCGATTCGTTTGCAGGCGATCCAGGATTCCTTGGAGGTCGACGCCGCGGCGCTGCACGCCCTGCTCGCTCCGGAATGGCAACAGTATCTCGCCATCCCGGCCCGCGTCACACCGGCCAGCGCCGCGGAGCCGGCGACGATCGCGGCCGTTTACGATCGCTATCGGCGAGTCAACGCGGCGCCCGAGTTCAAGCAACTTGCCGAACGTCCCGAGTTCCAAACCACGATGGAACTGCTTCGCGAGTACCTCGAAGCGCTTGCCGCCGCGGGTCCGATTCTGCAGCTCCCGCAACCGCCGTCGCAGTAGCGGCCGCCGCATGGTGAACCCGGCGAAAAGAAAAACGCTGCCGGGGAGCAGATTCCCGGCGGCATAAATGACTTGCGATTGACGCTCATTGGCCGGCAGCCGACCGCCGTTAGCCCTCTTCGAATCAAGTCGCCGCCCGCCGTCGCGTCTTTCGCCCGCTCGCCGGCGTGCCCCATTCCTTTGTCAAACTTTCAAACACCTCGGGAGATTCGTACCGCACCACGCCCTTGCCCTCGGGCATTGGCCCGATGAGGCCGCGAAACACGGGCATTCCGCGCAGGGTGAGGTCGGTGCTGCAGTCGTCGATGCCGATCTGGGTGTGCATTTTTAGGACGGCGTCTTCGTGCTCGTAGTCGCGGGCGCGGAGCTCGCCGTTTTTGCCGCGGGTGACGATGCGGTAGGTCTTGTCCGTTGCCATGGAGCCGCCGGGGAGTGGGGAAGGGGAGGGGAGGATACTGCTGCTATCGGCCGGACGGCTGCAAATTACGGAGGGCTTCGTCGTCGCAACGCGCAGGAGGCATACCGTGCGAAACCGCTAAATCTGCTGCCCTCGCAACGCACCGACATAATGCATCGCCGCGGCGCGGCACATTCGGAGTTTGCCTCACTACTTACCAGTGAGAATGTCCCGACGTTGCAGCCCGCGCCGTTCAGGCCGATTGCGACCCGTCTCCGCACGTCGCCGGCCGGAGCGGAAGTAGTGTCACTGTTTGCCGTGTTCGACTGCCTGTCATTCCGAGGCGCTCCTAGGAATCTAGTGCCTCTTCAAACCTGAATTGACGGGTAAAGTCGTTTTAGCTTGGTGCGGGCCTGAGCGGTGGTGAATTGCCAGTCGATTTTGGCCTGGGCGGTGTTGCGCTGGGACTCCCAGGGGCGACCTCGCGCACCAGGGCGCCGGCGTCGGGAAGACGGCGATTCAGGCATTGTTTGGTGAGGATGCTCAATTCGGTTTCCGCCATATCGAGCCAACTGCCGTGCTTGGGCGTGTAGCAGATTTCCAGCTTCTCCATCAGCCGTCGCGCTTCGGCCGGTGGAAACGCTTCGTACAACGAAGCGGGTTTGTGCGTGTTCAGGTTGTCCATCACCAACACGAACTTGTCGGCGGCGGGAAAATGCATGTCCGCCAATTCGCGTATCACTTCGGCAAAGTCGATTTTCGTGCGGCGATTGGTGACTTTCACATGCCGCCAGCCCTCCAAGGGCGCAAACAGCATGAACGGATTCGCCGTGCCGTTGCGCTCGTACTCGTAGTCAACCCGCTCGACGCGCCCCGGGGCCGGGGGAATCGGCGTGCGGGTTTCAAGAATCAGTTGCTTGCTTTGTTCATCCAGGCAGACCACGGGGCGCTGCGGATCGCGGGGCCGTTGGTAGACTTCCAACACGTCTTCCACGGCCGCCACGAACTCGGCGTTCTGCTGGGGCGGGATCACTCATTGCTCCTTGCGATGCGGCTGAAGGTCGTTTTTTTAGCGTGGTGCGCACGCACTCGTGGCTGATGGAATCGACGACGGCGAGCTCCACCAGTCTGTCGGCCAGCAGGTGCAGCGTCCAGCGACAGCGGCCCTCGGGAGCTCGGCTGCAAGCGGCGGCGATCAACTGCGCCTCCCCGGCGCCGTCCAGCTTGCGATACTGGCGGTGCGGCGACGG